>CAYWMH010000030.1:0-10014 GCA_964459315.1 uncultured Verrucomicrobiota bacterium | reverse complement strand
AGGCGCGCTTAGAGGAAGAAACCGCCGCAGCCTGATACAGTTTTTAGAAAAATGAGTGACAGCGCAACATTGGAGCAGCTACCGCAGGACGCCGGGGAACGCCAGCCGGTGACCAAGGACGAGATCACTGCTGATCGCCCAACCTGGTGTTCTGGCTGTGGTGATTTCTCGGTGCTCTCAATCTACTACAAGCTCATCCAGAAGCGGAACATCCCCCACGAGAACGTCACCACTGTGGCCGGCATCGGCTGCTCCAGCCGGTTCCCTTATTTTGTGCAGGCTCACGGCGTCCATTACATCCATGGCCGTGCGTTGTCTTTTGCCAGCGGTCTGTCGCTTTCTCGGCCCGATCTTCATGTGTTCACTTTCGGTGGCGATGGCGATGCCTTCTCAATTGGTGGCAACCATTTTATCCACACAGCCCGAAAGAATATCAAGATGACCTACGTGGTTATGGACAATTTCGTTTACGGGCTGACGAAGAAACAAACTTCTCCGACTTCACCGATCGGGTTCAAAAGCAAGACGGATGGCTGGGGTGCGCTCGATATGCCGGTTAACCCGATGAAACTCGCGATCTCGGCCGGGGCTTCCTTTGTGGCCCGCACAACGCACACCAACCCAAAGCATCTGCTTGAGATGATGAACAAGGCGATGGATCATGATGGATTCAGTTTCATCGAGTGCCTGAGCGAATGCACCGAGTTTTACGCAGGTGCATTTGATTCTTCCAATCCTCGGAAGGGGGGCGAGTTCAACCTGGTCCCGGATGACCACGATCCCACCGACGAGGCGGCGGCGTACGCCCTGGCTAGCGAAGATTTCCCCGGTCGATTCGGTATTTTCTACCAAGTACAGCGGCCGACGAAGAACGCTCTCGAGGCCGGTGTCATTGAGGCCGCCCAAGGCAAGTTCGAGGGCAAGCCGTCCTCTGATGTTCTTCAGGCCACCTTCAATAGGATTAAGTAGTCCACTTGCCAAGCGGTGGCGGTTCAATCGCCGCTTACCATTTTCCAACTGGCGTCGACTAGCGCCTTGTGGCCGCCGATGAGCGAGTAGACGTTCGTGTAGCCCATCCGTCCGGCTACCTCCGCCGTGAGCACAGAGCGGAAGCCCCCGCCGCAATACATGATCACCTCTGCGCCCTTATCCGGTACCATCGACTCGATATCGCGCTCGAGGATACCCTTGCTGAGGTGAACCGCGCCCGCCGCATGACCAGCGGCCCATTCCCGATCCTCGCGGACATCCATCAGGATCGCATCCGGGTTGCCCGCCAGACGTTCGCGGGCCTGGGCGAGGTCGATCTCGCTCACCCGCGTCCGCGCCTCATCGACCACCGCCAAGAATCCGGGGGAATGTTGCATGGGCGGGAGGATGCGACCGTGCTTGGCCAAGGTCAACTGCGGGTCGGGCGTTTGGCCAAGCTTGCGCTTGGCCGCGGCTCGCCCCGATACTAGCGGGCCGAGGATGGAGATCGAACTCATCACCATTGGCACTGAGCTGCTGCTGGGGCAGGTACTCGACACGCACCAGCAGTGGCTTGGCCAGCGCCTGGTCGAGCGCGGCCGTCCACTCGCCCGGCAAATTACCGTGCCGGACAACGGCCCGGCGATTTGCGGGGCGGTCCAAACCGCGCTTGGCCGGGCCGACCTTGTCATCACCACCGGCGGGCTTGGCCCGACCGACGATGACCTGACACGACGGCTGCTGGCTGATCTCCTGGGCCGTCCGCTTGGCCGGGACGCATCGGTCGCGGCGCAGATCGCCGGCTTCTTCAGACAGCGCAACCGCCCCATGCCGGAGTCGGTGCTGGTGCAGGCGCAGGTGCCGGAAGGCGCGGTGGTATTCCCGAACCGGCACGGCACCGCGCCCGGCCTGGCTATCGAGGTGTCGCCCAACCCGTTCAAGGCAGGAGGCGAACCGGCGTGGCTGATCCTGCTGCCCGGGCCGCCGCGCGAACTGCGCCCGATGTTCGATGAGCAGGCGCTGCCGTTCCTCGAAAAGCAGTGGCCGCTGCGGCACGATTTTCACTGCCGGATATTGCGCAGCCTGGGCATCGGCGAGTCGATGGTGGAGGAGACGCTTCACGGGCCGCTCCGGCCGCTGGTGGCGCGCGGGCTTGAGCTGGGCTATTGCGCGCGCATCGGGCAGGTCGACATCCGACTCAGCGGGAGCGGCCCGGACGTGTCCGCTCTCCTCGTAGAGGCGGAGGCGGTGGTCCGCGCGGCGATCGGCAAATATATTTACGGCACGGGCGACCAGACGATCGCGCAGGCGGTGGTCGAGCGGTTGATCGCCACCGGCGAAACCGTGGCTGTCGCCGAGTCATGCACCGGCGGGTTGCTCGGGCACCACATCACCAATGTGCCCGGGGCGTCCGCCGTGTTCGCCGGGGGCGTGCTGTCCTACAGCGATGCTTTGAAGCAAAAACTGCTCGGCGTGAGTGAATCAACTCTTGCGGAACACGGTGCGGTGAGCAAACCGGTGGCTCTCGGGATGGCAGCGGGCGCGCTGGAAGTGAGCGGGGCCGATCACGCCCTCTCCGTCACCGGCATCGCCGGGCCGGCCGGCGGCACGCCGGAGAAGCCGGTTGGCACCGTCTGGCTTGGCCTGGCCTCAAGGGGGCGGCGTCCGCTGGCGATCCGGAAGTTTCACCCCTTCGGGCGCGAGGCGTTCAAGCAAGCCACGGTGCACCAGGCGCTGGACCTGCTGCGGCGCCGGCTCCGGAAAAACGGCTGAAGAAACCGGGGGCTACTGTTCGCCGAAGTCGCCGATGGCTTCCACTGGGCATCCCTCCATGGCCTCCTTGCACTGTTCCTCCTCCTCCTCGTTCTCCGGTTGCTTGGTAACGAAGGAGTAGCCGCCGTCGTCGTTCCGGGTGAAGCAGGTCGGCGCAGTTTCGCGGCAGAGATCGCAGTCGATGCATTGTTCATCCACAAAAAACTTGCCGGCGACGTTGTCCTCGTATTTGTCCTCTAGTTCAGCCATGTCGAAATCAATTTCGGCCGGTGTATTTACACGCTGCGCCCCTTGGTTTCAAGGGAACTTTGCCCGTTACCGAAAATCATACCGTCGGGGACAGGGCGCGCAGCTTGGCGGTGACGGCGGCGAACGCCTCAACCGCACGGTCGATCTCCGCCTCCGTGGTGTCGCGGCCGATGCCCCATAGCGTGGTGCCCTTGGCCAGGTCGACGTCTCGTCCGATGGCGCGCAGGGCGGGGGGCAGGCGCATCGACCGGGTCGTGCACGCCGCCCCGGCCGCGATGGCGACACCGCGAAGGTCGAGCATCAGCGCTTGGCCTTCGCCCTCGACCCCTTCGGTGCTGAGGCTGAGTTGGTGCGGCAGCCGCCCGTCCCCCGGCTCGGGGCCGTTCATGTGAACCCCGTCGACCGTCCGGCGGATGCCGTCGAGCAGGCGCACCTGCAGCTTGGCCGCATTGGCTGCGGCTTGGCCAAGCGCGGCCCCGGCCTGTTTGGCGGCCACGCCGGCACCGACGATGGCGGCCACGTTTTCCGTCCCGGCACGGTGTTCATTTTCCTGCATGCCGCCGTGGATGAGGTTTTCCACGCCGACGCGGCTTTTTCGATACAGCACGCCGGCACCTTTTGGGCCGCCAAACCGGTGCGGCGATAGGGCGATCAGATCAGCGCCCAGTTGCCCGACGTCGACAGGCAGCCAGCCGCCGCTGGCGGTGGCATCGACAAACAGGGGGATGCCGCGCGTGCCGGTCAGCTCGGCCATCTCGGCGACCGGCTGAATGGTGCCGAGGTCGTGGCTCGCGTGGTGCAGGCAGACCAGGACGGTTTCTTCAGTCATCGCCTGGCCAAGCGCGGCGGGATCGATCCGGCCTTCGCCATCGACGCCGACCTGCGTGCTGCTGAAGCCTTGGCTCTCGAGCCAGGCGATCGAGCCGAGCACGGCCGGATGCTCGATCGGGGTGGTGACAATGTGACTGCCGAAACGCCGCTTGGCCAGGGCGGCACCCTTGACTGCGTGGTTGATCGCCTCGGTGCCGCTGGAGGTGAACAGCATTTCCCCCGGCTCGGCGGCGTTCACCAGCTTGGCCAGGTGCGCCCGGGCCTCGTCGATGGCGTCGCGCGCCTCGAGGCCTGGCCGGTGCAGCGCCGACGGCGCGCCGAACTGCTCGCGCAGCCACGGTTGCATGGCGTCGACCACTTCCGGCAGCGGCCGGGTGGTGGTGAGGTTGTCGAGGTAAATCATCTTGGCCCGGCGGGCGCTTGGGCCGGTGGTCGGGTTATTTCCGGCGCGTCTTGAACGTGCGGCTGTGTCCGTTGGCGGGGATGCGGAGGGTGTACTGCTTCCCATCCGGGGCGACGGACATATGGATGTGGTGCGCGCCGCAGTCGCGCGTGAGATTGGCGATGTATTCGTCCGCCGTGTTGTTCTCGATGTCGGCCCGGAGATTCTTGTGAACCTGGTACATCGCTTTGGGGTTTGCGCTCTTCAGCGCGGCGAACGAGGAGGCACCGCAGCCCTTGGTTACGCCGTTGTTCATCACCGAGACGGTCGGCGCGAGGCTTTGGACGAACACGGCGTTGTTGCTGTAGTCCAGTCCGTGATGGTTCACCTGGTAAACGTCCACGGTGCCGACACGGTTGTGCGGCGTGACGAGTCGCGCCTCGGTGTTTTGCGTGAGGTCGCCGCCGTCCCAAAATCGGAAGCCGCCCAACTCGACCACCACGGCGATGCTGTTGGCGTTGTCGGTCGTGTCCTCCTTGATCCACTTGACCTGGTCGGTGAGCGGATTGCGCGGCGTGCCCTTCGGCGCGTCGACGAATTTCTGCATCGCCGCCATGCACCGCACGCGCACCTCGGGCTGGCCGGGCACCTGTTTGAGCGGCAGCTCGGTGCCGGGCCGGATGACGTGGCGCTTGTCAACGATCATGTTCCGGTACGGCTTGATGCGGAGTAAAAAGCTGGAGTTGGCCCGGCCGTCCGGGTCGCGTTCCGGGATGCCGTTGTCCCACACGTTCTTGATCGGCATTTTTTGCGACAACTCCGCCGCCCCGCCGAAATGGTCGATGTGAAAATGGGTGACGATGAGATGGTCGATCTGCTTGACGCCGGCGATCCCGGTGGCCGCCTTGTGGATGCGCCCGGGATCGCGACCGCCCGGCATGCCGGTGTCGATGAGGATCGATTCGCCGGCGGGCGTGACGATCAGTGTGCCGCCGCCGCCCTCGACGTCCACCCAGTAAACGTCGAGTGTGCCGCTGTCCTTGGCGGCCGCCGGCCCGGCAAAGGCCAACGCCAACACCGCCGGAATTGTTTTAAAGAACTGTTTGATTTTCATTGGAAACATTGTCGTGGCCGGATGGTGACGGAAGGGCAGCGGGGAGGCAAACCTGTTGTTGCGCCTGGCCAAGCGTGAGCGGGTAAAAATACCCCGCCCACGATTTCTCGCGGACGGGGCTGTTGAGCAATGAGCCAGCCATGGCTGGCAGGCGTTAATCTAGTGCAGACTGGACAAAACCGGGTCATTGATAAAATCAATGGATGTATCGACTGAATCGATAACCAGGTGGGGGCGCGAAAAACAAAAACGGCGCGTGAAGCGCCGTTTTGCAGGGTAGCTTGGTCAAGCGCTTGGCTCAGGCCAGTTGCAGAACGAGCCCCTGATGGGCATCGTGCCAGTCGCGAATCGCCTGTCGCAACTCCAGCACAGACTGCTCCATATGCTGCTTCAACTCACCCAGTTGTTCCTTGGTGATGTCGAGTTGCTGGCGCATCGCGCGGGTGTATTCCTTCTTGGAGGCCTCCCACTTTTCGTGGGCGGCGGTGAGCTGCTCTTGCGCCTCGTTGAACAGGCGCTGGGCCTTCTCGCAGATGGTCTCCTTGTGGACGGTAAGCCGCTCGTCGAGCTGCCGCTGTTTCTCGCGGATCTCCGCAACGGCGATGGTCTCGTTCGGGACACGGCGAAGATTGGAGACGAGCCTGAGTTTTTCCAGCACGCGAATGCTCCACTTGGTGGGGTCGAACTGCCACGGCTTCACGCCGTTGCGGTAGTCGTGCTGAAACTCGTGGTGAAAGTTGTGATACCCCTCGCCAAAGGTGAAGAGCGCCATGAACCAGCTGTCCTTGGCTGAGCAGCGATCCGAGTACGGCTGGCTTCCCAGCGTGTGGCAGAGGCTGTTGATGAAGAAGGTCATGTGATGCACCATCACCTGCCGCGCCACGCCGCCGATGAGCAGCCCGGCCGCCGCGCCAACCGCGCCCTCGGCGAGCCAGCCGACGAGCGTGGGAAGGCCGAAGCCGATCCCGATCCCGAGCACCCCCCACCACTTGTGCTGCCAGCGCATCAGCGGGTCGGCCTTCAGGTCATTGACATTGGTCAACGGCACGTCGCCGCCGATCGGGCGGAATATAACCCAGCCTATGTGCGCGTGAAAGAATCCCTTCTGGATGTTGTAAGGATCATCCTCGTCATCAGTGTGCTTGTGGTGGCGGCGGTGATCGGAGCACCACTCGAGCGCGGAGTTTTCTATCGCCGTGGCCCCGAAAATGAGGGTGAACAGCCGCACCGGCCACTTGGCCTTGAACGACAGGTGGGAGAAGAGTCGGTGATAGCCGAGCGTGATGCTCAAGCCGGAAGCGATGAACATCCCGACGAAAATCGCGCCGTGCAGCCACCAGTTGATCTGGCTGCCAAAGTTGTAGAGGAAAATTGGCAGACCAACGAGGGTGGTTAGCACGGTGCCGATGAGGAAGATCGCGCTTGGCCAGCGCAAATCCTGCAAACGATATTGAATTGTCATGGTTGGGGTGTAAGCCGGCGAACCGGCCCGGCCTCGGACGCGGAGACGGTGCATCTGCATCCGGGGGGTGTAAACACTTTTTTGCACGAAATCTTGCCCCGGATTGTGGCGAAAAATCTTCTCAATTTACCTGTTTTCGCTACTTTTTCCGGATGCTTTTCCGAAAACAACCGTTTTTGCTGCTATTCGTGTTTGCCGGATTTTGCGTTGCCGAGCCGGAGCCAGCCGCCAAGCCGAACGTCCTGGTCATCGCCGTAGACGACCTCATTAACGACCTTGGCTGCTACGGCCACCCGCTCGTCCAGTCGCCGAACATCGACCGCTTGGCCAAGCGCGGCATGCGCTTCGACCGCGCCTACTGCCAATACCCGGTCTGCAACCCCAGCCGCGCCTCGCTGATGACCGGCCTTTACCCGGAGCAAACCGGCGTGCTCTCCAACGCCGGCGACTTCCGCAAGCGCCACCCGGACATCATCACGGTGTCGCAGCATTTCATGAACAACGGCTACTTCGCCGCGCGTGTCGGCAAGATTTACCATTACGGTGTGCCACTGCAAATCGGCACCGACGGCAAGGACGACCCGGCCTCGTGGAACACCGTCGCCAACCCGATCGGCATCGACCGCACCGAACTGGAGCCGGTGGCCTCGCTGCAAAAAGGGAAGTACGGCGGCACGCTGAGCTGGCGCATCATCGAGAGCCACGACGACGACCACACCGACGGCAAGGGCGCGCTCGATGCGATTCGCCTCATCGAGGAGCATCACCCCGGCAAAACCGGCAAGCCGTTTTTCCTAGCGATGGGTTTCTTCCGGCCGCACACCCCGTACGTCGCCCCGGCGCATTACGCGAAGCTTTACCCGCTCGACAAGATCGATCCCGTGCTCGAGAAACCGGGCGACCGCGACGACATCCCGCCCGCCGCTCTGGCCGACCGGGCGCACCAGCGCGAGTTATCCATGGCTAAGCGCCGGGAGATCATCCAGGCCTACTACGCCTCCATCACGCTGATGGACGCCTGCGTCGGCAAATTGCTCGACGCACTCGACCGGCTGAAACTCGCCGACAACACGATCGTCGTCTTCTTCTCCGACCATGGCTACCACCTTGGCCAGCACGGCTTGTGGCAGAAGAGCGACCTGTTCGAGGGCAGTGCCCGCGTGCCGCTCATCCTCTCCGTTCCCGGTATGAAAAACGCGGGGCAGGCGAGCGACTCGCTCGCGGAACTGATCGACCTTTACCCCACGCTGACTGGCCTGTGCGGCTTGGCCAAGCCTGCGCAACTCAAGGGGCAAAGCCTCGAGCCGGTGCTGAACGATCCCACGGCCAAGGTGCGCCAGGCCGCTTTCACCGTGTCCAACGCGCGGGGCAAAATCCCCGGACACAGGGGCCGCAAGCCGCTTGGCCACACGATCCGCACCGCGCGCTACCGCTACACCGAGTGGGGCGGCGGCAAGCACGGCGTGGAGTTGTACGACTACAAGACCGACCCCGACGAATACACCAACTTGGCCAAGCGTCCCTCCGCCAAGAACGCGCTCAAGCGTATGCAGCAACTCATGCAAACCACCCGGGCGCACACACGCTAAAGCCGTCCAAGCGCTGCGTCGAGGATGGCTATGGCTTCGGCCATTTGTTCGTTGGTGATGGTCAGGGGCGGGGTGAGGGTGAGGACGGTGCCGGCGGAGACCTTGAAGCTGAGCCCGTTGGCGAGGCAGTCGTACAGCACGCGCTCGGCGTCGTCGGGGTTGTCCATCTCGACGCCCATCGCGAGACCAAGCCCGCGGACATCGATGACGGTATCGTGCCGCTTCTGCAACTCGCGCAGTTTTCCGACGGTTTCGGCGCCCAATTCGCGGGAGCGCTCGAGTAGGTTTTCCGACTCGATCACGTCGAGCGTGGCCAGCCCGGCTGCGGCGCCAAGCGGGCTTTTCTCGTGCGTGTAATGGCCCAGCGCGCGGTGCGGTGCGATGTCGAGGTCGGCCCGTGCGATTGCGGCGGCCATCGGCATCACGCCGCCGCCGAGGCCCTTGCCGAGCACAAGGATGTCTGGCGTCACGCCGCTGTGCTCGCAGCAAAACATCCGGCCGGTGCGGCCCAGTGCGAGCGGGATTTCGTCGAACACCAGCAGCGCGGCGTGCTGGTCGCACAATTCGCGCACCCGCCGCCAATACGCGTCTGGCGGCCGGTCAATTGTAGTGCAGCGCATCGGCTCGGCGATGACTGCACCAATGTCGCCTTCATCTACGAGAATACGTTCAATGGCCTCGGCGTCGGCTTCTGCGCTAGGCCAAGCGACGTGAAAACAGCCGGGCAGTAGCGGGCCGAGTCCGTCGCGAAACAGTGCCTCGCCTCCGATCGAGATAGCGTCCAGCGACGCGCCGTGGAATGAGTCGAGCATAGAGATCGTCTTATGCCGACCGGTTGCGTACCGGGCAAGTTTCATTGCAATGCCGATGGCTGCGGTGCCGCCCGGTGCAAACAGAACCTTGGTGAGGTTCTCTGGCGCGAGCTCGGCCAATCGTTCGGCGAGGGTAATGGCTGATTGGTTAGTGAAGCGTCTTGGGCAGAAAGCCAAGTCGTCGAGTTGCCGCTTGACCGCCTCGATTACCAGCGGATGCGCGTGGCCAATCTGATGAAGGCTGTTCCCGTGAAAATCCATGTACCGGCGTCCGGAGGCGTCAATTAGGTAAACGCCGTTGCAGCCGGTTAACTCGGTGAGGCACGGCGTGGAGAGTGACTGGTGCAGAAAGGCGGCCGAGTCGCGGGCCAGCGTCTCGCGGGTGGCATCGTCCACGTTGTCCTGTTGCCAGGCGCGGCGGCGGTCGGAGAGGTTGATATCCCCCTCAGTGCGGTCCGCTTGGCCAAGAGGCTCTTCAGGCGATGACATGACGCGCCGACGCTAAGCCAACTTGGCCAAGCCGGAAAGAAAAGCCGTGCCTGACGAACCGGGCTGTCGCAAGGTCGGCGGTGTCATGAAATCAACCCTGTTTGCCTCGATCACACTGTTGGCCAGCTTGGTCGTTTGTGTGCTGGCGGCCAAGCCGGAAAAACTCACGCCGCTGCGGGTGGATCTTGCAGCGCTGCAGTCGCCGGAGGGACTGCAACTAGAGCGCAAGTCCGCCCGGACGGAGTCGGTCGAGGTTGACGGCCGCGAGGTGGCAGTCCGGCATTTTGTGTTCCGGTTTTTCAGCCAGCGTTTTATGGAGGAGGATTGGTGGCACGACGCGCACC
>CAYWMH010000029.1:0-14626 GCA_964459315.1 uncultured Verrucomicrobiota bacterium | reverse complement strand
ACCCAGAATTTCGTGCGCACCCGCGACCGGCGGGGACGCGACCTGGCCGTGCGGATCAACGACCGGCGCTACATCGAGCGACTCCACGGCCGGGCGGAAATCTACACCGACCTGCAACGGTTCGCCGCAGACCGAGGACAGAAACCGGGGATCAGCTACGAGATTTTTGGCTGCATGAACTGGAACGGGATTCCCAACAAGCGCTACACGAGTGGGTTTCCGTACGTCGGGCCATCCGGCTGCCAGGGCATCCTGAAAACCGAGTCCGTGGTCAGCCGCTACTTCCACGCCAACACCGAGTTCGGACTGAAGGGGCACGTAACCGGCCCGTCCGAGATTTGGCTGATCAAGGAAGCCGATTATTCCTACCCCGGCGCAATGAATAATTACCCGGACGAGGGGGACAACCACGGCGCCGACGGCGAGAACGTGCTATTCGCCGACGCCCACGTGGAGTTCGTCAAGCGGGAAAACTACAACTACAGCCTGGCACTGGGCAACGATGCCCTGCATTATGGGCCGCGCTGAAGCGCGGGTGGCGCCCTTCTACCGGTATTTGTTCCACACTTCCGGCACGGCCACCCACATGCCGGGCTGCTTGGGCCTGGAGGTGAAATATTTTGCGATCCAGACTTTCTCCTTGTCCAGCCGCTCGGCGTGGCCGTCGTGGTCGTTCGCGTACAGGGCGTTGGCGTTGCAGAACTGCCGTACGTTATTCAGGCAGCCGGCGGTCGATGCGCTGTTCTTGGCCTCGGCCAAGGCCGGCAGCAGCAGCGACGCCAGGATGGCGATGATCGCGATGACCACCAGCAACTCGATCAGCGTGAAGCCGTTGGCCAGGCGCTTGGCCAAGCGGCCGGTGCTGACGCTCAGCACGGTTGATGGCCCCAGTCACTCTCCTTCAGCGCCTCCTCATAATGAGCCATTTGTTCCTCGGCCGACAATTCGCCGGGCGGCTTGGCCGGGGTGACCACCAGCGACTCGTGGCACAACGGACATACCGCCTCCCTGCCCGACTCGGAGTCGTCAAACTGCGGCTGGCCGCCGCAGACGCTGCAATTCACGGTGATCACTGAAGACGAACGTACCCCCGGTTTCCGCCCTGTCAAGAGCCGGATGGGACTTGGAGCGGAGAGTCACTCGACGGTCAACGGCCCGTCGAAGTGGGTGAGGCTGATCACTTCGGTGTTCGCCTTGTGCGGGCCGTGGCGTTCGCCTTTCGGGGCGTGAAACAGCGTGCCCTCCGTGTAAACTTGTTCAACCTCTTCCCATTCGCCGGAAAGCACATAGGCCCACTCGTTGGCAAGCGGGTGCGTGTGTGCCGGCACCTCGATACCGGCCTCGAATTTCCGCAGCACCACCACGCCGCCGGTCACCTCGTCCTTGTGCAGGATTTTCAACTCGACGCCATCGTACGGACCGGGTTGCCACGACTTCTCATCCGCTTGGGCAATGTACTGGAACATTACTCGTCCTTGACCGGGTTGGTGAGTGCACCGATGCCCTCAATCTCGATGGTGACTTGGTCGCCGTCCTTCAGCAGCACCGGCGGCTTGCGAGCGAACCCGACACCGTGCGGGGTGCCGGTGAGGATCACCGTCCCGGCCGCCAGCTCGGTGCTGCCGCTGAGGAACTCGATTAACGTGGGTACGTCGAAAATCATGTCGTCGGTATTCCAGTCCTGCATCACTTCGCCGTTCAACACGGTCTTGATGCCAAGCGCGTTCGGGTTCGGGATCTCGTCGCGCGTCACCAGCACCGGGCCAAGAGGGCAAAAGGTGTCGAACGTCTTGCCGCGGCACCATTGTCCACCGCCGCCGTTCTTTTGCCAATCACGGGCGCTGACGTCGTTAGCGCAAGTGTAGCCGAGCACGTAGTCAAGTGCGTCGGCCTTGGAAACATTTTTGCAGTCTTTGCCGATGACGACGGCAAGTTCGCATTCGTAGTCCACCGACTCGCTCTTGAGCTTGGTGGGCAGCAGGATGGGATCGCCGGGATTCTGCACCGTGCTGGGCATCTTCATGAACAGCACCGGATTCTCCGGGATATCCGCGCCGCCTTCCTCCGCATGCCTGCGGTAGTTCAGGCCGATGCATAGCACCGCAGCCGGCTTGACCGGGGCAAGCAGCTTGCTGACGTTTGCGGCCTCGCCGGTGTCCTGATGGTCGCTGAAAACACAGCCCTCGATGCGTGTAACAGAGCCGTCTTCGTGTTGGGCACCAAATTGCGCCTTACCCTCGTCGTTGAGATATCGAACAATTTTCATTTGAATGTTGGCGGCAGCAACCTAACGCAACGCATGGCCAAGCAACAAGGAAAAGCCGGGGCAGCTTGTTTGCCCGGTGGGGTTAATTCCTCGGGCGTCTTTTCCTGGGCTGGGGCTTGGCCGTGCCCCACTTGGCCTTGCGGTCGCGCTCGTGGCGGGTGCGCTTGGGGTCGAGGTATTTGCCGGCCCGCACCGGCTTGTGTGAGGCCTTGGCGAACGCCTTCATCCTGGCCAGGCGCTCAGGATGTTTTGCCGCGACATCGGTGGTCTCGCTGATGTCCCGGCTCAGGTCGTACAGTTCCCACGGACGATCGGGCTTGGTCTGGATCGCCTTCCACAATCCCTGCCGCACCGCGGTTTGGCTGCGGAATTCCCAGTACAGCATTTCGTGTTTTTTTGTTTGCGCTTGGCCAAGCAGAGTCGGAAGAAAGGAGATGCCATCGATGTCGCCGGGTGCCTTGGCTCCGGTCAATTCCGCCAGAGTCGGCAGAACATCCGGCTGATAAAAAATCAGTTCGCTCACTTGGCCAGCCTTGATCCTGCCGGGCCAACGAACAAGATAGGGAATGCGCAAGCCCCCTTCAAAAAGATTGCCCTTGCCGCCACGAAACTCGACACCTGTTTTCGGGTTCACGTTCGGCCCGAAAAAGCCGCGCGGATGCTTGCCGCTGCGGAACCGGTCCTGCCCACCGTTGTCACCGGTGAAAAAAACGATCGTGTCGTTCTCCAGTTTCAACTCACGCAACAGGCTGAGTACTTGCCCCACGTTGTGATCCACCATGCTCACCATGGCGGCATAGTTTTTCACGTCCTGCGGGATGGCTGGGTCCTTGATCCACGAATCGCCCTCGTACAGCTTCCACGCGGGATCATTTGCTGGAATATCGTACATGCCGTGAGGTGGCGTGATCGGGAAGTAACAGAAAAACGGGTCGTCCTTGTTCTCGCGGATGAACTTCAGTCCCTCCTCCATGATCGGGTAGTGCGCGTACGACTCGCCCGAGCGGCCGCCGATGTTGCCCTTCAACTTCACCTCCTCGCTGTTGCGAATGAGGTACGGCGGATAAAACGAGTGCGCGTGCACCTGGTCGTAGTAACCGTAAAAGACATCGAAGCCGTGTTCCTCCGGCACACCGGTCGAGTCACGGCCGCCGCAACCCCATTTGCCAAAGCCGCCGGTCGCGTACCCAATCTCCTTGAGGATCGAGGCGATGGTCGGCTCGCCCGCCCGCAGGGGTGTGCCGCCGTCATTCGCCCGCACCGAGGCGTGCCCGGCGTGTTTGCCGGTCATCAGGTTGCAGCGCAGCGGCGCACAAACCGGCGCCCCGGCCAGCGCCGAGGTAAAGCGGATGCCCTCCGCCGCGAACCGGTCGATGTTCGGCGTCTTGATGTATCGGTTCCCCATGTGCGACAACTCGTAGTAAGCCAACTCGTCGGACATGATGTAGACAATGTTCGGCTTCTTCGCCGCAGAGACCCCGACCATCGAGGCTGCCAGAAATAGAGATGAAAGAATGGATTGGAAACGCACGGCCCGGAGAATACCCATCAGTCCTTTGAGGGGACATAGAAAAATGGAGAGATCAAAATCTAAGCCGGGCGGCTTTCGACCTTTTCCTTCAGGCAGGCGAGTTCCCTTTCGAGCGCCTTGCAGCCGGTGCGGGGGAGAAATCTTTTGCGGAGTGGCAGTTGCTACATTTTACAGCAGTCGATTCTCCCAATGCTGGAAAACAAGTCGACCCAGATCGGGATGGGGCCGTCAATTAGCAGGAATTCATGGCACAAAGCCACCCGCTGCTTTCCGCCATCGCTGGGAGGTGGATATCGACATAACCCATGAGGGCGCTGAAATTATATACTCCAAAAAACCGAACCGAAGCTATCAAGTCCAGTAGATGGACGATCCTTCCCATCCGGCGTCCTGGAGGCCACTAAACAAGCCTGGAAATGCCCCTCATTTCGGTCGTGCGTCCATTGCAATAAAATCATCAAGAATCCGCAGCCGACTTTAAAACGGTTTTACCGCGTCAGGATCACCAAGCCGTAGCCTTTTTCAGGCAATGATAACGGGGCTGCTCACTCCGCCTCGCTGACGATGCGGAAAAACCGCCGCACCGGCCCGCCGACGAGCGGCACGTCGAGGCGAACCGGCTCGTGATCCGGCACGGCAACGGTCTCGAGCCGCTGCCACCTGGCAAGATCGGCGGACGCCTCGACGTGATGCATCCTCCCGGCGACGCCGTAAATCACGAGCCGAAGCCGCCCACCGTCGGCAAACTCGATTGAGCGGAACATCGGCCGGTGCGGCGGGTCGTACACCAGTTGCGGCTGGAGCGTCGTGTCGCCCTTGAGGGTGAACCACCCGTCCTCTCCCGGCCCGGTGCTGTTTTCCCAGCCAACCAAGCGCCACCCCTTGGCCAGGCGCAGCGATAGCCGCATCGGAAGGCGGGTGAAAAACCGCGCCGCCCGGTCGTCGCCGTGGCGCGGCAGGGCCAGACCCTCGGCCTCGACGCCGAGCAGTCCCGGCGCGTTGGCCACCCGCAGAGTCGCCGGCGCACCCAGCTTTAACGACACCTGCAGATCGTGCCAAACATGTTCGTGCCTTGCCTTGGCGTATTGGCGCAGCACCTGCACCTCCGCCAGCCAGTCGGCAAGGCTGCGAAGCGGCAACGCCGACTGCGGGCTGCTGCCTGCGGTTGGCTGCCAACGCGCTATGTGCCGCGCCATCTCCGGGGCGAGGAGTGCCTGCTTGTCGTCGATCACCCGCAGGATTCGCGCCGGGCTGAGCGTGGTTTGCAGGTGCGTCGTGAACCGGTGCACGAAGCGTTCGCGGCCGCGCGGCTCCTTGAGCAGCGCCTGCATCATCGAGACAAACAGCGGCGGCCGCTTGATAGGGAGGTATAGGATCTTTCCGTGCAGCGTGTTGACCCACGGGCGCCGGCCGCTCGTGCCGAGGATGCCGTCCATGTCGTACGGGATCCACCGCCACCGGCCAGCCGGAGTGCGGGCCCGCCACGCCTGCTCGTTGTTCTGCGGCCAGTCCCGGTTGTCTAGGAACACCTCGGCGATCACATAGTCGAACAGGTTGTCGAGATCGACAAACGGCTCGAGCGCGTTCATACATCCCGCCGGTTGTTCCGCCGCGCCATTGAATAGCTGCTCGAGGCGTTTCCAATGTTCCTTGTCGCCGGCGCGGATGCCGTTTTTCAGCAGGTCGATCCTGTCCGGCGCTACGCCATGATGGCTGGCAAGATAGTGCCGGTCCACCCGCTCGCGCAGATGATGAATGCCCCAGTAGCGGCCGTTGAGGTAGACGATCGACGGCCGCCATGCCTGCGTGTCCAGCCCCATCCCGCGCGCCAGCTCGTGGCCGATCGCGTCGCGCATGAAGGCCAGCTTCCAGCCGTTGCCGGAGTTGCGCAGCAGCAACCGGCGAAACGAATCGATCCCCAACTCCGGGAAAAACCGGTGATCGAACGCGCTCTCCCCGTAACGCGTCCGGGCGTATAGCCGCAGCGATTTCTGGTCGTACCGTCGCGTCCAGCCGCCGTGAATCCGCAGCCCGGCGGCCTGCCCGATCGTCCGCAGTCCGCCCGGCTCGAACCATTCGAAAAAGGCCGGCCGCTCCCACTCGCGATGGGCATTGTCGGCGGTGTAAATGCCTTCCGAGGGGTCAAATAGGTTCCCCGGCGCGGTGGCCAGCGACACGACCGGGAAGCGCGTCGGCTCGCCAATCAAATAACTCGCCGTGACCACCGGCCCCGGCAGGTGGCCGTCGCGGAACGCGCGGACACGAACCACCGCCGGCTTGGCCAGATGGAGCGGCCCGTCATTGAGATTAGCCTCCGGCCCCGGCACCGAGCCGTCGAGCGTGTAGCGCACTTCGCTGAAAAAACCGGGCGGCTCGATGTGCAGTGCGATCGGCCCGTCATACACGCCGGGCGGCTTGACCAGGCGCGGTGGACCGGCCCAGCCGGCGTGCGGCTTGCCCGTGTTGGCAGCGCGGGGAGTCGGCCGCGCGAACAGCGCTTGGCCAACCGTATCCGCAGCCACGCCCATACTGGCATCCGGCGGGCACCGTGGGAGTTGCAGCGTGGCGGCTTGGCCAAGCGGGCCGGTGAGGGTCAGCCGGTCGTCTCCGTCGCCGAGCCTGAAATTGGCGTGCAGCGCCGCCGCTGGGAGCGCCCACTTGGCCATCAGCCACGCCTCGACGTCATCGACCTCGGCCGCACTGAGTCGGCGGTTGTAAACCAGCACCTCGCCGATGTCGCCGTGCCAGTTGCGATCCGCCACAAAACGGTCCGAGCCGATCAGGCTGGCCTGCAAACGGCGTGCCGCCACGCTCGTGACCACGCAGAGTGACTCCGGCCAGCGCGCTGCGGTCGGGTTCACCGCAGACCCGTTGATGCGCGCGATCGCATCCTCCCCGGCGAACGCGCTGTGCGGATGAAAGTACAGCACGCGGTCACCGCCACGCGTGAAGTCCGTCGTCGCCGTCTCCCCGAGCACGGCACGGAACGAGCGGGTCGCGTGGGCATCCTCCCGCGCGACGACGAAAACCGTTCGGGCATCGTTGAGCAACTGAAACGACAGCCAGTCGTCCAGCCCGTCGAACCGCAGCACCGGCAGACCGCTCAGCGGATCGGTCGCCCGTACCGGCTGCCGCGCCGGGTCGGTTTGCGCGGCCGTAACGCCGGTGGCCGATTGCCAGCGCGACACGCGTCCCTGCTCATCGACGATGAGCGAGTCGGCGTTCGTCGCGTCGAGCCAAAGCCGCAGGCCGGGGACGCCGGGCGGCGGCGCGTGCACCGGCTCGTGGACCTCGCGCCGATCCTTCCCCGAGGCGAACACTAGCAAATGTTCCTCCGCGCCCAGCGTGATGTCAGGCAAACGCCACTTGAACGAGTCGGCCGGGTCGTCGGACAGGCCGAAGCCATCGAGGCTGACCGGCGCGTCGGTGGTGTTGCGCAACTCGATCCAGTCCGGGAAATCGCCGTCTTCATCGGCCAAGGTCGTCCGGTTGTTGGTCATCGCCTCGCTGATAATAACCCCGGAAACATTCGCCAATCGGCCACTCGACCGTGGCCCGTATACGAGACGATCGACCCAGCGGCCGGCCGCGTTGGCCAGACCGATCTCCCCCTGGGCCGCCGGGAGTTTGAAACCGAGCGCGCGGCTGTCGAGCGTGAGCCCCGCCGTCGCACCGATGAAACTCAGCGGCGGGAAAACAAACCTCTCCGGCGCGCCAACCGGCTGATTTGTGAGCCGCATCCCGTCTAGCGCCACTGGCAGCGCTCCGGGGTTGGCCAGCGCGAGCGTGTCGCGTTCCCCCTCCGGCGGGTTGGCCGTCCAGTCGGCCACGCGCACGGCGTCCGCCTGGCCAAGCGCGAGCGCGATGTTCGGCGCGCCGAGCGTTGGCCGGGTAAGCGTCCAGTCGCCGGTGCGGCCGATGCGCCCGATCGAGTGCCCCTCCAATTGCGGCCCGAATGTGACCGAGTCGAGCAATGCCCCGTCGCGACCAAACAGCCAAACGCCTTCACCATCGGCGTCCAACTTGAAACCCAGTTCGCTGCCCAGCACAAGGTACGCCCCGGGGCCGAGTTGCGCTTTCGCTGGAAACACAAACTTGCGCGGCTTGGCCAGATCGTCGGTCAGGCTAATGCCGCCCAAGTCGGCGGCGGCCGCGCTGTCGTTGAACAGTTCAATTTGATCGGCTCCGCCTCTTGGCCAGGCGAGCAGTTCGTTGATGAGCAGCCGCGACAGGTCGGGGTCGATTGTCCACGGCCTCGAGCGCGTTGCTTGGCCAAGCGGCTGCCACCGACCCGCGCTGTTTTTGCCGACGACTTCGACAACCGTTTCGCCGGACGGAAGCTTGGCCAGGCGGATCGGCTCGTTGACGGGATGCTCGCCGCCAAGCGGATCGCCGTTGAGGCGGTAGCGGTAATGCGTGATGCCGGGGCCACCGACGGTGAGGACGGCACTCGTTTCGCGCGTCGGCGTGCGCGGCTCGCCGGAGACCGATGCGCCGCCCGGCACGCCCGCGCCAATGTCGAGGCCGTTCGGCCCGGTGCCGATCGCGGACGAACCGGGCCGGAGACGCATGTCGCTCGGTGCATCGACGAACATCGGGTCGGCGTCCAGATTGCGTTCGCCGAGCCAGTTGTGCGTCCTGCGAATGATCGAGTCGAACACGTGCAGCCACACCCAGTTTTGCTCGAGCCAAAGCGGCTTGAGGTGAAGCAAATCGGCCTTGTTACGGGCGAAAATGTTGCCGGTCAGCCGGGCGCCGCGCGGCATTTCCAGTTCGCGCAGCGGCTCATCGAACGCGATCGCGCCGAGCGTGCCGCCGTAAAACGTGTTGTTCGCCGCCTCGAGCCGCCCGCCCTCCTTCAGCACGATGTGATGGTCGTTGTCGTAAAACAGATTGCGCGCCACCGTAATGTCGGATGCCACGCCGCCGTACCGTCCGGTGGTGATCGCGGCCGCGAGGCCGGCGGACGGGTTGCGCTTGTGAAAGCCGCGAAACGTGTTGCCCTCGAGGTGCGCGTCCATCCCGTCGAGGTCGAGTCCGTCGTCGCCGCCGCCGCGAAACTCGTTGTCGTACAGCTCGAGGATCGGCCCCGCCCGGCTGCCGCCGCTGACGTCGAAGATGTCGCTGTAGCCGGTCGTCGCGCCGAACCGGTTCCGCACAAACACCAGTTCGCCGCCGGCGCGGATGCCGATGCCGCGCACGTGTTCGCTGTGGCTTAGATCGGGGAACACGCAGTCGCGCACCGTGAGCGAGGCATCCTGAAACCAGATCAGATTCGTCCGCGTGCCGTGCCACTGCACATGGTCGAGCGTGACAACCGAATTCGTGATCGCCAACGCGTACGAGTCGGTGTGATGAAAATCGACGTGCGCCAGCCGGTTGCCGGCCGCCGAGCCGCTGAAGCCGATGCCACCCCACGCACCGTCCGCATCCGGCGTGCGGAGAAACTGGATGCGCCGGAACGCATCGCCCTCGGCGAGCAATCGTCCCTCGATGAGCAGCCGTCCCTCCGGCCCGAAACAAATCGTCGCGCCGGGATCGACCATCAACGTGACACCTGACGGCACGACCAGCGGCTTGGCCACGAGCAGCGGCCGGGCCGCCGTCCAGCGGGCCGAGCCGGTCAGCCGTTGGCCAAGCGGGCGGATCGGCGTGTCGCCGTGCCAGACATCGGCGAACTGGCGGGCGACCTCGCCGCCGCCGCTGTCCAGCGCGCGCACGAGCAGCCGGTTCAGCCCGGGCCACAGCGCCACCGTGGCCTGCCACCGCGCCTCCGACGCAAACCAGTCGGCAGCTTGGCCGTTGACCTCGACCGTGACCGTCGAGGTGGCGGGCGCTTGGCCAGACAGCGCCACCGTGGCGCTGTCGGAAAAAAGGAAGCCGTCGCGCTTGGCCAAGCCGGTGGCCACAGTCAGTTCCAGCGGGATGCGTGACAGCACGAACTCGCAGCGGCTGGCCGCGAACGACTTGAGCCGGTCGATCTCCGCCAGCGGCAGATAATCGCCGACGAGCCGGTCGATCACCGGGTCGAATTGATCGGCCGCGAACACCGTTTGGGCCAAGTTTTCCAAGTGAAACCAGTACCGGGAAGCTACCTCCGGGCGGCGCATCAATTGGCCCAGCACCGGGTTGGCGGCGGCGCGCCACAGCGGGCTTTCCGCCCCGCCCTGTGTGCCAAGCACAGCGTCGAGGTCGTATGGGACCAGCACAAACCGCCGGTCCACCGTCCCGGCGTACAGCGCGTAGTCGCCCTTGTCGCCGGTCGCGAGGCTGGTTTCAGCATTGCCGAGCAGATCGTGCACGGCGAGGTGCCGCATCCACGCGTCGACGTTCATCCGGTCATCCGCCTGGCCAAGCGCGCGGAGCAACTCGATCAGGTCGGAGTAATCGTTTTGCCAAGCGTTCGTCTGCTTGGCGTAAAAATGTTTTTCCGCGTACGGTGCCGGCTCGCCCCCGAGAAAACCGAGATCGGCGTGGCCGCCACCCTTGTACAAGTTGCCGTCGTTGTCGTTCGGGTACTGCCAGCGGATGTACTCCGAGTTGAGCGGATCCAACTCGGCGATGTGGCCGAACGTATCCGCGCCGCCGAGCGGCTGGTTGTTCTCGAGCACGCGCACCGCCCGGGCGCGGGGCGCAGGCAGGCCGGCGAGCCGGAACAACGCGCTGCCGAGTTCCTGCACATGCGGGTGGACGGCGTTGAAGTTGACCGCGGTGCGGCCGCGCCATGACCGGTCGTTGGGGAAGTTGACGCGGCGGCTCTTGTGCGCCGCCGCGCGCGATGTCGTGCCGCGCAGCCGCACGCCGACGTTGTAACGCACGCGCGTCTTGCCGCTCTCGCGATTGATGAACGTGCCACTCATCTGCGCGTTGCTGCTGTTGTGCCACGGGCGGCGCCCGATCGCGGCCAATTCGTCTCGCTCGCGCCGTGTCAGGACAATGCGGTGCACGGGCCGCCCCGGCGTGACGACTTGGTCGTCCACCTGGTAAAGCAACCGGGGGCAGTCTACCGGCGTGTTTGGCCAAGCGCGGGCCGCGCCTTGGCCATCGGTTGCGCTGACGTAAAACTCAACGACCTGGCCGTTGGGCTGCGGTGGAATCGTCGCCGAGAACTGCTCCGCGCCGGTTCGCGCCATCGGCAGTTCCTGATAATCGGATTCGCCGTCGAGCCGGTACTCAAGCCGGGCGGTGACGCTGCCCGGCGACTCGTCGAGAAGCCGCGTGGTGACCGTCACCGGCTCGGCGGATCGTGGTACGGCGGGCGAGTGAATCACGTCGAGAATCATCGGCGGCAGGTTGGTGATGCGGGTGGAATTACCCCGTCCGGGCGTGCCGCTTTCAGTCAGGCTGGCGCGCCAGTTTTGCGCGTGATTATTGGACAAAACAGGCTGCATCAGCTCAAGCGACCGGCCGTCACCGTCATGGGCCGCCTGCCAAATCCAGCCGTGATGGCCGCCGTCCAGAGGGCCGCGAACACGTCGCGCCCAGTCGCCCTCGGTGGCGTAGCGTACCTTGTCCACAGTCGTGCCGGTGGCGTCGACGAGCCGGATGGTTTCGCCGTTGTTGGCGAGCCGCCCAAGCCAGTTGCCGATGACGTTGTTGACGCCGGGGTGCAACTCCGCGAACCGCACCGTGTCGGCCGCGACGACCAGTCCGCTGTCGGGCGGCAGGGTGGTGTCGGCGAACGCAAACCGAACGCCGGCGTCAAGTTGCCAGCCGTCGAGCAAGACTGGCTCGGAGCCGAAATTCCAAAGCTCGATGAACTCCTCATCGACCGACTCGTTGGCAGGCCGGTAATGAATTTCATTGATGCGGACCTGTGCCGGGCTGGTGATGAGTCCGGCGAAAAACAGAAGCCCAAGCCAGCCGCGCCGCAACGATCGGTTCGACAACGGCATCGCTATTTTTTGCGGCGGCGCGCCTTGCGCTTGGCCGCGAGCAGGCGGCTGGTGGTGGAGTCTGCCTCCTCTGCCTGTCCCGGTTCTTCCGGCTTGGCCTCGGCGGGAGCGCTTGGCTTGGCGGGCGGCTTGGCGACTGTCCGTTCCGGCTCGAACAGGCCCGGCTCGGGGGCGCTTGGCTTGTCGCGCTGGAACGTCTGCCGCGCCTCGTCGCGCTTGGCCAGGAGCGAGGCGAGGGATTCGTCGCTGCTGGTTTTCTGTTCCCGTCGGCGCCAAAAGAAAAGCAGCCGGCGGAGGGCGGCGGTGGCCTTGAACCATTCCTCCCAGTCGAGCTGGATGCGCCGCACGCCGACGTCGATCGGGAACAGGATGACGGCGAACTTGAGCAGCCATTCCCAGAGATCGACCGGTTGAAAGGTCTTGTGGCGGTCTCGCTCGAACGGGTTGTCGGCGTCAAAGTCGCGGCTGAGCAGCTTGCCTCCGCCGATCTCGGCCAGGCGCTCGAGCCGCGCGAGGTTTGGCCGCGACTCGGCAAACTCCGGTGAGTGATCGAGGTTTGCGCCGATGACCTGCGAGGCGCGCAGTTCGCCGTTTTCCATCTCGCGAAGATGAACGAGGTAGGCCCCAGTTTCGCGCGTCTCGAACGCCGCCTCGTACCGGCCGGCGGCAGTCTGCTTGAGCGGGACGAGTTCGCGCCCGCCCTTCGGGCCGACGACGACCGCCTGCAGGTCGAGGAAGTTGCGGTAATTCCCAGCGGCGTCCATCGCCTCGACGCGGATGAGGCCGCTGCCCTGCTCGATCGCAACCTGCGCGTCGAGGCTGCCGGTCTCGACGCGACGCAGGCTCCAGTTGGCCAGTTGCGACCAGAACGTCTGGTACCGCGCCCAACCGATCCATTGGCTGCCCCACTTGGCCCGAGCGTCGGAGGTGAACGCCACTGCACGCCCCAGCCCGTACTGCCAATGCGCCAGCAGTGGGTCACCCTGCGCGGTGAGCAGCGGCGTCTCGGCGCGCGGTTTCTCGCTCGTGGCCACGTAACCGAGCAGCGGCGGATAGCCGCCCGGTGCAAAGCCGGTCAGTGCCTCGCTGGCGGCGATTTGTTGCGGGGTGAACGGCTCCTCGTAAATGGCAGTCTTGAGGATGACGGCGGTTTCCTTCAGGAAAATCTGCGGCAACTGCGCCGGGTTGGTGATGTTGTAAAACCGGCCGTCGCCCTTCTCGGCGATCTCGATCATCGTGTCCGGCCCGGCGTGTCCCGCGATCAGAACGGTACTCACCGTGATTTTCTCGTCGCGCATACTGGCCATCAACTCGTCGCTGGGCGCGCCGGGGTCGCCGTCGCTGAACAGGATCATGTGCTTTAGGCTGGCGGTCGATTCCTTCAGCCCCTGGAAACCCATCGTCATCACGTTCTGAAACGATGGCAGGTCGCCCTGGTTCATGCCCATCAGTTGCCGTCCGAGGTCCTGCTTGTCGCTGACCTTCGTCAGCGGGAACAGCCAGCGATCCTGCCCGTCCCACAGCACCACGCCGAGTTCGTCGTTCGGCCCCATCGCGTCGAGCACGCCGACGGCGCATTGGCGGGCGACCTGGTTGCCGTTGTTGAATTCCATACCGTGCATAACAAGCACCAGTGCGCCGGGTGGCAGCACTTTTTTGCTGTTCAACTCCATGCTGACCGGCAGCGCCCGCTCGAGCGGCGTATTGCGGTAGCCGCCCGCCGCGAACGCCTGATCGCCGCCGATGCAGACCAGCCCCACGCCGAAGTCCCGCACCGCGCTCTCGAGCCGCAACATCGCGTCCCGGCCAAGGTCACCGGCGTTCACGTTGCAGAGAAAGACCGAGTCGAACGCCTGCAACCCGGCCAGCGAGCCGGGCAGAGCGTCGAGTCCGCCCAGCGCCACCTCCAGTCCGGCCCCGCGCAGGGCATTGGCCAACGGCGCGTCTCGGCCGGGGTTCGACGAGACGATCAACACGCGCGGCTCGCCGCGTACATGGGCAAAGCCGGAGGCACGGTTGTTTTGCGGGATGCGGTCGCCCCCGGCCTCGACCTGCACCTCGTACGAGTAAAATCCCGCTTGGCCAAGCGACTGCGGGAAACGGAACAGGTTCTTCCCCTTGGCCAGGCGCACCACCTGCTCGCCGAGCAACTGGTCGTTGCGGAACAGCCGCACCGTGGCCGACTGCTCGCGGTCGGACAACGCAAAGCTCCGGGCGTCGAAAGGCTGGCCCTTCTTCACCGTGCCGGGTACGGCCAGGCGCTGCACCGAGACATCGCCGCCGCCCTGCGTCCCCAGCGGCACGACATCGACCGACACCGCCAGCGGCTTGGCCGCCATCACCGCCTGCACGGCGTCGCCGATGTTCTCGTTGCCGTCGGAGAAAAGCACGAGCCGCTTTTGGCCGGTCTCCGGGAACGCCGCCGTGCCGAGGCGAATCGCCCCGGCGATGTCGGTGCGGTCCTCGCCGACGACCGTCTGGATGGTATTAGTCTGCAGACCCACCGGCGTGAGGGTCGTCTCGATCCCGGCGTCCGCGCCGAACACCATCAGGCCGGCCTTGTCCGGTTGCTTTTTTTTGGCCGACGTCAGCAACTCGTGCGCGGCCTGTTGTTCCTGCGCGGGAACACTCTGCGACCGGTCGATGAGAAAATAGACGTTCATCCCCTCCTGCGGCCTGTTCCACTGCAGGCCGGCAAGCGCCAGCACCACGGCGCTCACCACCAGTGTGCGCAGCCCGTACGCGAGCCAGCGGCGCCACGCCTGAATTTGCACATCGGTCTTCCATGCAAGCCAAGTCACCCAGCCCAGCGCCACCGGCAACGCCAGCAGCCAAACGGGATGAGTGAATTGAAAGTTCATTTAACGGGAGAGTTTGAAGTTTCAAGTTTCAAGCTGTCTGAAAACTTGAAACTTGAAACTTGAAACTCCGCTG
>CAYWMH010000028.1:2847-14636 GCA_964459315.1 uncultured Verrucomicrobiota bacterium | reverse complement strand
GGAGGAGACGCAATGAAGGCAGGATTCCGGATCGTTTTTTTCAAGGAGATGCGGGACATCCTGCGGGATCGCAAGACGCTGCTGCTGATGATTGTCCTGCCGATCGTGGCCGTGCCGCTGCTGCTGAACCTGCTGATCGGGTTTGTGATGAAGCAGGAGGAGGAAGCCAGGACCGAGGTGCTCGAGTACGTCGTGTTCGGGGCTGCGTACGCGCCGCAATTGGCGAAACGCTTTGCGGCGGCCGACGGCTTTCAGCAAGTTTCGCTTGGCTCGGCCGATGAACTCGCCGGGGCGATTCGAGAAGACCGTATCGACTTTGGCCTGGTGATCCCGGAGCAGGCCGCGGCTCGGTTGAGCGACTTGGAACAGGCGACGATTGAGTTTCATTTCGACAACGCGTCGGCGAGTAGCAAGGTCGAGGAACGCGTCGGCGAGATGGTCGAGGCGTTCAACGAGGGACTGACTGCTGAACGCTTGGCCAAGCTCGGTGTCTCATCGAGCCGAGAGCGGAAAGCCGTGCTCAAGCCGGTTCGGCTGGAGGAAAAGGGCACCGGCGACCTGCGGGAGGTCATCGGCGACCAGATCGGCGGGATGGTCCCTTATTTTTTCATCGCGTTTTGTTTCATGGGCGTGGTGTACCCGGCGATCCACCTCGGCGCGGGCGAGAAGGAGCGGGGCACGCTGGAGACGCTGCTGCTGGCTCCGATCCCGAGGCATCAGCTTGTGATCGGGAAATTCCTCGCGGTGTTTAGTGGCGGGATCATCGCTGTGCTGCTGAATCTGGCGAGCGTCGGGACGTGGCTGGCCATCAAGGCCGGGGAATTCCGCGGAGTGTTGGGTTCGCTCATCGGCGCGATCGATACGCTGGACCTGTTGTTGTTGGCACTGATGCTGATCCCGGTTGCCGCCATGTTCGCCGCGCTGCTGCTGAGCGTTTCCATTTTCGCGCGCAACTCCCCCGAGGCCTCCACGCTGATCTCGCCGTTTGGCATCGTGCTGATCGTCCCGGCCGTGCTCGCCCTGCTGCCCGGCGTGGAGCTGAACTGGTTCTGGGCGTGGGTGCCGGTCACCAACGTCTCGCTGGCGATGAAGGAACTGCTCAAGGGCACGATGGATTATTCCATGCTGCTGGCCATCTTCGCCTCAAGCACTCTGATCGCGGCCGGCCTACTGTTTTTTTGCGCAAAATGGTTCAACCGCGAAAGCGTGCTTTTCCGGGTGTGACCCCGCTTGGCCAAGCGCTTGGCTTCAGACTTCAAACGATTCATTCAGCTCCGGCACTGTGACTTCCGCGCCTGGCTTGAGTTGATGCAGCGTGTCGGCAAAGGCCAGGCTCGAGGCTTCCTCTCCGTGGACGACGAAGATTTGTTTGATATCTCCAGTGAGGCTTTTTACGTAATCGGCTAGCTCGTTTTTGTCGGCGTGGCCGGAGAACCCGTCGAAGCTGGCAATCTTAGCTTTCACCTCGTGCGGCTCGCCGAAGATGTACACCGGGTTGATGCCGTCGCGGATCACGGAGCCCAGCGTGTTGTAGGCGCAATAGCCGACAAACAGGATGAGGTCGTTCGGGTCGCTGATGTTGTTTTTCAAGTGATGCCTAATGCGCCCCGCCTCGCACATCCCGCTGGAGCTGATGATGATCGCTGGGCCATCGAGGCTGTTGAGCTTGATCGACTCCGACGTCTTGCGAATGTACGTCAGGTTGTCCATGCCGAACGGGTTCTCTTTCTCGCGCAGAAACGTGTAGATGTCGCTGTTGAAACACTCGGGGTGCAGACGGAACACCTCGGTGGCGTTGACGCTCAGAGGGCTGTCCACATAGATGGGCAAGCCCGGCAGCCGACCGGCGTCGACAAGCTGGTGCAGTGTGTAAACGAGCAGTTGCGTCCGCCCCACCGAGAAAGCCGGGATGATCACCTTGCCTCCGTTGTTCAGTGTGTCGGCGAGCAGCGCCTCGACTTCGTCCGACAAGCCGGATTGTGCCGTGTGCTCGCGGTTGCCGTAAGTGCTCTCTACAAGCAACACATCGACATCCTCGACTGGCTGTGGGTCTCGCAGGATTGCGTGGCCGCCCCGGCCGATGTCGCCGCTGAACAGCAGCCGGCGTTTCGTGCCACGTTCGTCGATGTCGAGGATCACCTGTGCCGAGCCAAGGATGTGCCCGGCGTCGCGGAAGGTCAGCGTCACGCCTTTGGCTACCGGGATAGGCCGCTCATAGCCCAGCGCCACGAATTGCCGTAGCGCGCACTCTGCGTCTTGCGGCGTGTAAAGCGGCTCGACTGGCGGCAGGCCCTTCTTTTTGTGCTTCTTCGAGACGTAGGCAGCGTCGGCCATTTGGATTTGAGCCGAGTCCTCGAGCATGATCGACGCAAGGTCGCGAGTGGCGAATGTGCAGTAGACATTCCCCTCAAAGCCCTGCTTGTGGAGGTTGGGCAGATTGCCGATGTGGTCGATGTGCGCATGGCTGAGGATGACGGCGTCCACCGACTTGGGGTCGAATGGGAACGCCAGGTTGCGTTCAATCGACTCTTGGCGCTTGCCCTGGTATAGTCCGCAATCCAAAAGCAGCAGCACGCCGTTGACCTCGAGCAGATGCCGGGAACCGGTCGTGGTACGAACCGCGCCGTGAAATGAAATCTTCACGCGGCCAGCTTGGCCAAGCGCCATGCGGGGGCAAAGCAAAACTTGGCTAAGTGCCAATTTTGGGCTGTGAACAAAATTGACTGGTTCGGTGCCGCGCTTGGCCTGACAATGCCTCGGCCGCGCGATGGCGCGAGCAGTCGATGAAAGCCAAGATAGTCATCACCCCCAAGAAGGCCGTGCTCGATCCGCAGGGCAAGATGGTGCAGGCCGCGCTGGAACAGATGGGCCACGACGGCGTGAAGGCCGTCCACGTGGGCAAATATCTCGAGATCGAGTTGGAGGGCGACGCCGAGGCGTGGCGGCCGAAGATCGACGAGGCGTGCCACAAGCTGCTCAGCAACCCGGTGATCGAGGATTACCATTTCACCATCGAGTAACCCCGGATGCGCTTCGCTGTTCTCCAGTTTCCCGGCTCGAATTGCGATCAGGACTGCGTCCATGTCCTCAGCAACGTGCTTGGTCAGCAGGCCGACTATCTATGGCACAAGGAGGAATCGGTCGGTGACGCCGACGCCGTGGTGGTGCCGGGCGGCTTCAGCTACGGTGACTATCTTCGCACTGGCTCGATTGCGCAATTCAGCCCGGTGATGAGCGCCGTGAAGGCGTTCGCCGATGACGGCGGACTGGTCATCGGCATCTGCAACGGATTCCAGATTTTGTGCGAGAGCGGCCTGTTGCCGGGAGCGCTGGTGCGAAACCGTTCACTGCAGTTCCGCTGTGAGCACGTGTATCTCAAAGTGCCGATCACCGATTCGCCGTTCACCCGCGAAGTGCCGGAGGGGAAAGTGCTGCGTGTGCCGATCGCCCATGGCGAGGGCTGCTACTTTGCTGACGAGTCGGCTTTGGCCAGCCTGCAGGCGAACGGCCAGATCCTCTTCCAATACGCCACCGAGGCCGGGGAATTGACCGACGAGGCCAACCCCAACGGCTCGTTGCTGAATATCGCCGGCATCTGCAACGATGGCCGGAACGTCTGCGGCATGATGCCCCACCCGGAGCGGGCCAGCGAAAACATCCTCGGCGGGGATGACGGCCGGCTGGTGTTTGAGGGTATGCTCCGCCATCTCGAGGCTGGGGCCGGCGTTGGCCAAGCCGCAGCCGCTGAGGCTTGATTCCGTTGGCCATTTTGGGGGTTGCGTTGAGGGAAATTCGGGTTAGATTCGGCGTTCAGCGACCTGTGGCATCCCCCTCCCATCCCAGCCATGGGTCGTAGGCCGTCGGCAAACCTCCACACCCATCCCCTTGCCGGCGGCCGATTTTTTATCCCAGCTTGGCCAACGGCAACGCGTCATCGGTCACCGCGTCGAGATGCCGGTAACCGGGCCGCATCAACCAGGCCCAGACGCCGATGCCGAGCAGCGTGCCGGTGATGGTGTCCCAGATGAAGTGCTGTTTGGTGGTCATCACGCTGACGCACAGGCCAAGCCAAGCCGGCCAGAGCAGCCAGACCGCCACGGTCCAATTGCGTTGCAGCCACCACCGCGCCAGGGCTGAGGCCATGACGAAACTCTGCGCGATGTGCAGGCACGGCCAGGCGTTGAACGGCTCGTCCAGTGTGTGGAACGCCTTGAACAGGAACTGATAAAGGGGCGTCATCTGCTCCATGTTCAGCTGCCAGCGAAGGTCGATGTCCGCGGGCAGCAAGGCAAAGATTGGGTAGGCGATCCAGCTCGACACCACCCAGGCCTGTGCCATCACCAGCGACTCGGCCCGGCCGCGGTCGTTTTTTTGTGCCGCAAAAAACGCGCAGTAGTAGCCAAAGAGCGACAGGTAAAACCAGATCGTCCAGTCGATGGCCGGGATTTTGTAATCAAGAAACTGGCCTTCGCTGTCGCGGAAGAGTGACTTCGGATCCCACGCCGTGCGCTGGTCCTGTCGCGATACTTTTAGCTTCTCCTCCGGGGGGATGCTTTCTTCCTGAACCGGAGTGTGTTCCGCCCAGGCAGCAATTCGGTTAATAACGATATATGGGCTGATGAGCAGCAGCACCCAAAAGAGGAGCAACGCCGGGAATAGAAATCCGTTGGCTTTGTGGCGCAACCGCCAGACCGGCCGCCAAAGTCGCCAGAACCGTGCCCCGAACGGGATGGTCGTATGATCGGCCACTGGCGGGTCAGTGCTTGGCCAAGCGGCCCGGCTCGCGCTGGCCTGTTCCCTTTTGGTTGTGGTCGCCAAGCTCTTCGCGCATCGCTTGGCCAAGCGCTTGCAGCCTGGCCAACACCTCCGGGTGTTTGTCCTTGACGTCGTTGGTCTCGCCGATGTCCTTCTCCAGGTTGAACAGCGACAGGCCGATCTTGTCCTGGCTGTAGGCGGGTGGGATGCCGCCGGTGCCGCCCGGCCTGCCTGCCATCGTGCGGTAGCCGTGCGGGAAGTGCAGCTTCCACTTGCCGGAGCGGATGGCCTGCAACTGCCTGCCGTAATAGAAATAATATGCCTCCTGCGGGCTTTGGTCGCTGGTGCCCTTGACGAGGTTGACGATGCTTTTGCCGTCGATTTTGTTGTTTGGCAGCTTGGCCCCGATCAACTCGGCCACCGTCGGCAAAATGTCGATCGTCATCGCCGGCGTGCCGCAGACGGTGTCGGCCGGTACGGTTCCGGGCCACCACATGAGCGTGCTTTCGCGGCAACCACCGTCGAACATCGTGCCCTTGCCCTCGCGGAGCGGCGCGGCCGAGCCGGCGTGGTCGCCGTAACTCAGCCACGGGCCGTTGTCGGAGGTGAAGATGACGAGCGTGTTTTTGTCGAGCTCGTGTTTGCGGAGCGTGTCGAGGATCCGGCCGACGCTCCAGTCGACCTCCATCATCACGTCACCGAACAGGCCGGCCCCGCTTTTGCCCTTGAACTTGTCGGAGACATACAGCGGCACGTGCACCATCGAGTGCGGCACGTAGACGAAAAATGGACGCTCCTTGTTTTGCTCAATGAACGCGACGGCGCGCTCGGTGTATTGCGTGGTGAGCTGCTCCTGGTCTTTGCCGGAAACCTGCGCGTTGATGATTTCGTTCCTGTCGATGAGCGGCAGGTGCGGCCACCGCTTGAGGCGCTGCTCCATCGGCAGGTGCATCACTCCGGGATGGTACGGCCACATGTCGTTCGAGTACGGCAGGCCAAAGTAGTCGTCGAACCCGTGCTGCATCGGTAGGAACGGCTTGTGATGGCCGAGGTGCCATTTGCCGTAGATGGCCGTGGCGTAGTTTTTCTGTTTGCAGATCTCGGCCAGCGTGATCTCGCTGGCGTTGATGCCATGCTTCGCGCTGGGGCCAAGCGCGCCAAAGATGCCGACACGCACATTGTAGCAACCGGTGAGCAATCCCGCGCGCGAGGCACTACAGACGGCCTGCGTGACGTAAAAGTCGGTGAACTTGCGGCCCTCCTTGGCCATGTGGTCGAGGTGCGGTGTGGGGTATGCGGTGGCTCCGAACGGGCCGATATCAGCGTAACCCATGTCATCCATGAAAATGACAACGACGTTGGGCGGTCGCTCGGCGGCGGTAATTTGAGTCGGTGAAATCAGGCCAAGCACAAAGGCTGCGATCAACCCGCAAAATGATGTAATCCGGATGGCAATGTTCATAGGTCGGGCGAACCCTTCCGCAAAACAGGCCGCTTTGCCAGCCGTTTTCCGCTTTGCCAGCCGCGCGGTCATTTGGCCTGTTTACGGTAATATGCCTCGAGGCGTCGGGTCATTTCGGCCTTGTCGGGGCGGGGCCGTTCACGCACCGGCAGCGCTTGACCATCTTCCCGGCTGAACTCGTCGAGTGTACGGAATCTGGGCTCGGTGTCTCCTGTTTCCTGCTGCCACTTGGCCAAGGTAAGGCGGAAGCGTTTCAGCCGTTTGGCCTGTGCGGGGTCGGCGGCGAGATTCTTCAATTCGAACGGATCGGCTTGGACGTCATACAACTCCTCCCTGGCCCGCGGTTGCATGAAGGTGTTCTTCTGTGCATCGACAAGTCTGTCCTCCTTACGGAGCCGGATCATTTCACGATAAGCCACTGAGCGCACGACGTCGGCCGGTGGTGTATTGGGCAGATCATTGTAAAAATTGCGGATGTACTTGAAGCGCCTGTTGCGGACTGCGCGGACGCGATCCTCGTAGTCGTGCCAGTTGCGTTCCGCGAACACGAAGTTGCGAATGCTCTTTTTCGGATTCCGCAGCAGCAGCAGGAAGCTGCGCCCCTCGAAAACCTTCGGTGTCGACAAACCGGCCAGTTCTAGGAACGTAGGCGCGATGTCGACCGAGCTGACCAGTCTGTTGCAGCGACTGCCGGCGTCAACACGCCCCGGCCAGTGGACGATGAATGGCGTTTTGATGCCGCTGTCGTACAGCGTTGTCTTATCACGCGGGAACGGCCGGCCGTTGTCGCTAATGAACAGCACGAACGTGTTATCGACGGCATTCTGTTCTTTGAGTTCGGCTATGACCGCGCCAACGAAGCGGTCTAGTCGCGTGATCTCGTCGTAGTATAGCGCGTAGTCGCGACGCGATTCGAACGTGTCGGCGACGTATGGCGGGAGGCGAACATCCCCGGGTTTGTGAGGCTGCTCGAGGATACCCTCGTCGTAGTCGCGGTGCGGATCGAGCGCGGCGAGCCACAAGAAAAACGGCTTGTCCCTTGGCCGGGACTTGAGCAATGGCAACCACTGTTCGCAGCCGCTGCGGGCGTCGCCGACTGCCTTTTGCACAATCTTTCCGGCCTTTGCTGCCTTGCCGGTGGGCAGTTGAAAGCCGGACACGTCGGCTTCGCGGACTTCGTCAAAGCGATCCTTTACCGCGTCACCGAGATGCCACTTTCCTGCCGCTGCGGTCCAATAGCCGGATGCCTTAAGCAACTCGACGAACGTGAGCCGGTCGGCTGGTAACGGCCAGTGTAGCTGCTCGGCGTCGGTCTGGTGAGGGTAGGTGCTGGTGATGAGGCTGGCCCGGCTCGGGCTACAGGAGCTAATGGTTAAAAAGGCGTTAGTAAACTGCATACCGCCCTCAGCTAAGCGATCTAGATTGGGTGTGCGGACGCCGGGATTGCCGGTGCATCCGAGGTCGTCCCAAGCCAGGTCGTCGGCAATGATCAAAACAATGTTGGGCCGCGAATCTGCTTGGCCAAGTGCTGTCACAGTCAAGCAAGCGGATACCAAAGAAAACAGAGAGAATCGGCTCATTTTGGTGCAGAGGATTGTGACTCAGGCAGCGTCCGATCCCGAGTCTTTTCGTTCATCATCCAGCTGCGCAAGCAGGTCGCAGAGCGCCGCTAATCGTGGGGTTTCGACCCCAGCGGCTTGCGCCTGGCCAAGCGGCAGGCAAAAGAGCGCGTCCAGTTCCAACGGCAGACCGCGCTCGAAATCGATCGGTGTCGAGGCACGGTATGCTTTCATCACGCGGGTACGATTGCGCTGATACTCGCCAAGGCTGGGCGAGAGATTGTGACCAAGCGCGCGGCCCGTGGCGATGACCTCGTTCATTAGTTCCGTGACGAGTTGCTCCCACGGACCGTTGTCGAGCAGGGCGTCCGTAGCGAGGCAGGGGCCGATGGGCTGCCCGGGGTCGAGTTGCCCGGCGAGCACGGCCTCGAGTCCCGCCGCGCCGACAACGCCGAGTCCGTTGAAAGGAATGTTCCAGACCAGTTTCTCCCAGTGCGCCCGTTCGAGGTCGGGCGACACATCGACCGGGATGTCGCTGGAGCGGATCAGCGCTGCGACCGCTTCGGTCACCTCATCCGGCGGGCCGCCGTGTCGGCCGAGGACGATCTTGCCGTGGGCGATGTGATGAATAACGCCTGGCTCGATGCGATTAAGGCAGACAAAGCACATGCCGCCAAGGATCGGCCGGCCTGGAAACAGGGCTGCCAGCGCGGTCTCATTGCCCAACCCATTCTGGAGCGTCAACAGGACGGTCTGTTCGCCGACCATTGGCGTCAGCAGTTCGGCGAGGCGGTGGTTCGCCGTCGACTTGAGCGCGACAACCACGAGGTCGCACGGCCCAATCTTTCCCGGCGAATCGGCGGCCTTGGGGCGAATATGAAAATCGCCGTCCGCGCTCCGAATATGCACGCCATCGTTGCGAACGGCGTCGTAATCTGAGCGAAGTAAAAAATGCACATCGCGGCCGGCTTGGCACAATTTTGCTCCGTAAAAGCTGCCCACAGCGCCGCAGCCGACCACGCCGATCTTGTCGAACCTGTCTCCGCTCGTCCCCATCGATGCACAAAAAAAGCGCCCAGCAAAACGCGGGCGCTTTTTATTGGAATGAGCTAAACGTCAGCTGGCGATGGAGTCCTTCGCGGCCTTGGCCACGGTGAACTTCACCACGCGCTTGGCGGGGATCTGGATCGTCTCGCCGGTGGCGGGGTTGCGTCCCATGCGAGCCTTCCGGTCAACCAGCTTCAGCTTCCCAACACCCGGGAACGTGAAAGCACCAGTCGACTTGGTGCTTGAGATCGCCAAGTCAGCCAGGTTGGCCAACAGGTCGGCGGCCTGTTTCTTCGTGAGACCGTTTGCCTCGGCAACAGCCGCTGCGGTCTGTGATTTCGTCAATGGTTTGTCTGACATATCGTTATTGATGATACGGGTTATTATTACTCCTTGTAGCAGTGGTGCACCACTGGCAGTCGGTTTTACGAGCGGCCTCCGGGCTTCGCAAGTAGAAAAACCAATAAAAATGAACTATTTTAATCTTGTTTGAGTCCTGTTTTTTGAGTCGGTGGGCTGGTTCGGAATGTTTCATCCCCTTGATGGAGAACAAGCTGTGTCGAGGCCTGGAGACAGTCAAGGTTCGTTCAATCAGTTTTGCGGCTGAGAAAAAGCATAGTCGCTGCCCCTCGCTGGCTCACGGCAAGGTCGGGTTGGCCATCCCCGTTGAAGTCGGCAGCCACCACCCCTCGCTGTTCGCCTTGAATAGCGATGCCGCTTTCTGAAGCAGGCACGGTGGTAAAATTGCCTGTGCCATCCCCTTGGAGCAAAAGACCCCGGCCGCTGTCATAACGTGAGTGGCGTTCGGGTATACCGAAGTCGTTTTGGGTCAGGAACAAATCAGCGAAGCCGTCACCGTTAAAATCTACGGCGGACAGTCCGAAAACCGGTGAGTACTGTGCTGTATCCGGCAGCGGACTCATCTTAAAACGCCTGTTTTTATTCAGAAAAATAGCGCTGGACAAGGTGCGGATTTCGACCGACTCCATGTGACGAAACGCCGGGCCGATGATCTCTTGGAGTGATGAGGCAGCGAATGCCTTGTTCCGTATTATCCTGTTCCGCACCTGTGGGAAGGTTTTTTCAAACACATCCAGTTTGCGAATAGGTTTCAAATGTTTTGATCCTGGGTCGATGAATCCCTCGGCAATCTCCATCACGTCATCTCCGTCGGCGTCGCCGTAAAACAACCGCACCGGTTTAGGGTACAACTCGTATACGGTGTTGCGGCCGGCGTTGCTCGCGGCGATGTCGGGTCTGCCATCGCCGTCAAAGTCCGCCAGTGTCACCCCATTCCATAATCCGGTGTGCGGGGCTAGGCCCCATGCTTCGCTGGCATCGGCGAACGTACCTCCGTTGTTGAGCAGCAGCATCAAACTGCCCCATTCACGGGCAAGCACCAGGTCTGTGTCGCCGTCGGCATCGATGTCGCCGGCTGCGCAACCGGTCACTGGCCTGGCCTTGACCAAGGGGGAGCCCACGAAGTCGCCGCCATGATTAATGAAAAGTTGAGATGGAGCAGCGACGGGAAATTGACCAAGCAACGATCCGCCGCCAATGAACAAATCCAAGTCCCCGTCTCCGTCCGCGTCAAATGCGTTGGCGCAGCTTGGCACCCCGCCGAAGTCCAAACGCTTGGCCAGGCTCAGCTGCCCGTCAGCAACGGTGTAGAGAATCGGCGGCTCGGAGAGGTGGAGCAGTTGTAGTGCTCGCCCATTGTTGAAAACAACCACCCCTCTCCCACCTACCGGCAGAGAGTTCGGCGACTCGGCGAATCGTCCTCGGCCGTCGTTGATTAGGAGCAACAGCCGGGCGTCGAGGGTGTCCGTGATGATTAAGTCTCGGTCACCGTCACGGTCAATATCTGCGGCAGCCAGGGCCGGCCCGGCTTGGTTCAGGCGGCGCGGCAGCCCGGGCTGGATAGTAAAATCGTCGTCAAAGGTCGCTAGATGAGCATGCACAATCTGTTCGGTTGAATGAGTGAAAAGTGGTTTTTTTTCTCTTGTTTTTCGCTTTGCTGGCTGGAAATCGGACGGGTGGATGTCGTACAGCCGTCCCGGCATGGCATTGGGCACGGTGGTGCGTGTGCCGTCCCGCCAATCGACCTCAATGGTGAACATTTTGCCAGCTTGGGCGGCGAAGGTACGCCGCGCTTGGTCGCCGCTAACGTACCGGCCGCCGCTCATGATTTCCTGCGACTGGGGCGTTTGGCCAAGAGTGCCGATGATCCGGATGCGGCTACCGGTGCCTTCGGTGTTTTTGCCGGGGCCGGAAAGGCGGATGGCGACCCGGGGCGCGGCGGCATTGTTTCGATAAAGCAGCGCCGGCCCTTTGAGGCAGTTGACCACGACGTCGAGATCACCGTCGTTGTCGAGGTCCCCGAGCGCCATGCCGTTTCCGTCATGCGCGTCGTCGAAACCCCACCGGGCACCGACCTCCTCAAAGCGAAGGTTGCCCAAATTCCGGAAGGCGACGTTAGGCGTGTCGAGCGGGGGAAAGAGAAAGATGGTCTTGCGTTTCTGCGCCACCGACAGGTTGCCGAGCCGATTGATGCGGGTCTGCGTGTCTAGGTCATCGGTGTCGAATTCGAACCCGTTGGTGACAAGGATGTCCTCCCAGCCGTCGAGATCGACATCGAGGAAGATGCTGCTCCACGCCCACTCGGTAGCGGCCACGCCGGAGAAGTAGGCGGTCTCCGCGTAGGTGCCGTCCCCGCGGGCCACATACAGGCAATTGCGCCGGCTCTGCGGCCGGTGCGTGAAGTCGCCCGGCGCAATCTTCGCGCCGGGGACCGTGCCCTGCTGCGTGAGCCGCCGCTCATGGCTGCGGCTGAGCATCTCGACCACGAAAAAGTCGTCGTGGCCGTCACGATTGATGTCTGCAAAATCCACACCCATCGAAGAATAGCTGAGCTGCCGGCGCGACAGCGGGGAAGTGCGGGGGCGCGAGGCTGCTCCTCGGCGCGG
>CAYWMH010000028.1:0-2837 GCA_964459315.1 uncultured Verrucomicrobiota bacterium | reverse complement strand
GAAGGTCCCGGTGCCATCATTGATCCAGCATCGATCCTCGGTGAATCCGTCGTTGGCGATGTACAAATCGGGGGCGCGATCGCCGTTCATGTCGCGGAAAATCACACTCAAGCCCTGGCCGCGATACGGCCCGGCAAGCAGCCTGCCGTCGTGTGTCCGGAACCTGTCATCTGTCCAATCCAGTCGCGAAAACCGGCCGTTTCCCTCGTTCAGGTAGAACTCATCCGGCTCGCCGTATTCAAACATCTGGTTGTCAATGAGCTTGATCCGGCTCGCGTACCGACCCCGGACCGTGAGCGTTCCATTGGTGCGGACAATGTCGAGTTTCCCGCCGTCCTTAAGCACCGACTTGGCACCGTAGTTGGCAATGTAAAGGTCGAGGTCGCTGTCGCCGTCGATGTCGGCGAGGGCGATTGAACTGCTTCCGTAGCGCGTGCCGATCCCGGCGTTGACGGTGGCGTCCGTGAACGCGCCGCGGCCGTCGTTGCGAAAGAGCCGGTTGGGCTGGCCCATCGCCGTGACCAGTAGATCGAGGTCGTGATCGCCGTCCACATCGGCAAACACCGCCCCGGTGGAGAACTGCCCCGGACAGGCGGTGCCGCTCGCCGAGGTGGTATCCTCAAACCGCCAGCCGCCGAGGTTGCGATACAACCGGTTGTCGCCGTCGAGCCGGCAAAGGTATACGTCGCACAGGTCGTCGCCGTCATAGTCGCCCAGAGCGACGCCGGACCCGTTCAACAGGTTTTTGTTCGCGATGAGGATCGCTGTTGAAAGGGTGTTCGTGAACTGCACGCCGGTCTGTGCCTGGGGCATGCGCGTGAAGCCGGGTTGGCCGGTGCCGGGGTCGGCCAGCCCTGCCCAGTGATGGTCGCCCTCCTCCTGCCACTCCAGCGCAACGCCCTTGGTCAAGCCCAACTCGGCGGCGAGCAGCAGCGTGGCCAGACCTCTCGAAACTGGACTTTTTGGGGAAAATAAATCCGTGAAAATCCTTGAAATCTGTGTCTGGGAAACAGCAGTCATCAGCGTTCCATTCTCCACTCGTTCATTAGCTCCTTTCCGGTGCGGCTTTTGTAGGAGCGGGGTGTCCAGCGGCGGAGCAGCTCGAACGACCCGCCAAACCATTGATCCAACTCAGTCTCGGTCGTGCTGAATGGCGGCTCGCCGTTGTCTTCGGTGATCATGTAGTTGACGGCGAGGTAGCACCCGCCCGGCTTGAGCCAGCCTCGGAGCGCCTTCGCGTAATCGCCGCGCCGCCCCGGCGGGATGGCTCAAAACAGCGTGTGCTCGAAGACCAGTTCAAACGCCTGATGCGGTGCGTCGTCCAAATAGTCGGCGACGCGGTAGTCAATCTCTAGGCTTTCCCCTTTGGCCAAGCGCTTGGCCAACGGCACGGCGCTGGGCGCGATGTCCAGCCCGGTGACGCGCCATCCTGCCTTGGCCAGTGCACAGGCGTCGTGGCCCCGGCCGCAACCGGGCACGAGCGCTTGGCCAAGCGGAAGATTGGCATCGACAGCCGAGAGAAAATCGACCAGCCCTGGCGAGGCCTCTCCGTGATCCCACATCAAATCGTCCGCCTGATAGTACGATTCCCAGTCCCTGTCCTCTTTTTTTTGCATTGACCCTGTGCGCAGAGCGGTTAGGAACTTGGCCGAGTGTTTATGAAAAAACAAATCCTTGCTGGGCTCATTGTGGGCATGATGGTTGCGACTCCGGTTTGGGGCGCGAAGAATAAGGTCGTGAAAATCGGGGAACGACCCGAGAGTTTGACCAAGGGATTCGGAGGCAAATACTACGTCACCGTGATGAACTCCCCCGACAAGGAGGGCGACGCGGTGATCAAGGTGCTCGACGGCGACTATGAGTCGAAGGTCTTCGCCAAAGGGCTGAATGAGCCGAAGGGCATCGCCTTCACCGGAAAATATCTCGTCACCGCCGACCAGACGCGCGTGATGAAAATCGACCGCAAGGGCAACGTGAGTGTGCTGGCGGACAAGAACGATTTCCCGCGCGAGGTTAGCTTTCTCAACGACGTGGCGGCATCGCACGACCGCAAGAGCGTGTATGTGACCGACATGGGCGCGATCAGCAAGATGTTCGACCCCGACAAGGAACGCACGCTCTGGCCGCTCGACAGCAAGCAAGCCAAGGAGCTGCCGGCACAGGGTTGCGTCTACAAGATCTCGGTCGACGACGGGAAGATCACCGACGCTATCGCCCCCGGACAGGCAAACATGCCGGGCCCGAACGGCGTGGGCCGATCCGGCAAAACCGGCCTGTTGATGGGCGACTTCTTCACCGGCAACATCGTCCGCAAAACGGCGAAGGGCAAACTGCGCGTCATCACCAAGGGACTGCGCGGCGCGGATGCCGTCGACCCGGACGGCAAGGGCGGCATCTACGTCTCAAGCTGGACTCAGGGCAAGGTGTGGAAATTAACCGACAACGGCAAAAAGAAGGAAGTGATCCTCGACGGCCTCAAGTCGGCCGCCGATTTTTACCTAGACCGCAAGGCGAAGAAGCTGATCGTGCCGGACATGCTGGCCGGGACGCTGATTTTTGTTGATATCAAGTAGCCAAAGCCCGTTTGATATCCGCCTCCGGGTGGCACGGCCGCTGGCCCGCCGCCCGGGGGCTTTTTGTTCATGATCATACTTTCAGGAATCCAGCCGTCCGGCACGCTGCATGTGGGGAATTACTTCGGCATGATGCGCCCCGCGATCGAGCTGCAGGAACAGGGCGAGGCGTATTACTTCATCGCGAATTACCACTCGATGACGTCGGTGTTCGACGCCGACGAGCGGCGGCACAACACACTCGGTGTGGCGCTGGACTTTCTC
>CAYWMH010000027.1:14645-14916 GCA_964459315.1 uncultured Verrucomicrobiota bacterium | reverse complement strand
CGGAGAGGGTTTGCGGCGAGATCCAGCCCTGGAATTCGCCCATCGCCGGCCAAGGGGTCTGGTAATGGCCGCCGAGGTAGTTGTAGCCAATGACATAGCCCCAGCCCTCGAACAGCCAGCCCCGGGGATTGCCGAACGGTTTGCCGAGGTTGGAGCATTCGTAGATGTGGAACGGCGCGTACTTTAGCAGTGCGGCGCGAATTGGCGTGTAGATCTCCGTTGTCTCCTAATCCTTAAAATACTTCGCGTCAGACAGGCCGCTGGGCAGCTT
>CAYWMH010000027.1:0-14635 GCA_964459315.1 uncultured Verrucomicrobiota bacterium | reverse complement strand
GGCGCAACCGTAAGGAATTGTTTGATATGGTTTTTACAGTTTGTCCGCCGCGCGCGTTCCTTCGCGCTGCCCAAGGCGGGCAGCAGCAGCGCGGCGAGGATGGCGATGATCGCGATGACGACCAGCAGTTCGATCAGCGTGAAGCCATTGCGCTTGGCCAAGGTCATTCGCTGCGGAGCCGGAAGAATTGTTGCGCGGCGTTTGGCCGGACGCGGACGACGTAACGATCCCCCTCCTTGCCGCTGCCGCTGCCGACCTCGTTCCAGTCAGCCCCTTGGCCAAGCGAATCGGTGGACTCGAGGATGAAGTCGCCCTTGGCCGGCCAGGAGAACTCGAGCCGATCCCCACCGAACTGCACGGCCAGCGGCTGCGGCTCGACGATCATCTCGCTCATCTGCAGCTTGTAAAGCGTACCGCGGGAGTTGCGGACGTAGAGGCTGCGGTTGGCCAGGACCGGAACCGTCCAGCAGGTGCCGGTGATGACCTTGGACTTGGCCAGTTGCTTGAAACGGCTCGGCGACGCCTCGGCGACGTAGAGGTCGCCCTTGCGGCTCAGGATGATCAGTTTACCGTCGGAGGCGGTGATCGAGGCGCACGGGATGCCGCTTTTTGTCCACTCGGTGTCGCCGGTTTCCATGTTGATGCAGCGAACGGTGTTGCCGCGCTCAATGCGGCCGTCAGCTCCGTAGAAGTACTCGCCAACCACCACGCCTGGATTGAAGTGGATCCGCATGTTCCGGTTTCTCCACTTGGAGCGGGTGCTACTTCCACGCAGTTCGAACAACTCCCCGTCGCGACTGTTGGAGGTGATGAAAAATTTGCCGTCGTAAACGATTGGGTCGGCGGCATTGACGGCGGCGGAGCTCTTGAATGCCTTGCTCCAGAGTTGGCGACCGTCGGCGAGGTCCACGCCGTAAGCATACCTGCGGCCGAACATCACGACGGCGTCCTTGCCATTGTGATCGTACGGGACGGGTGTGGCGTAGCCGGGCTTATCGCTGCCGGTTTTCCACTTGAGGCTGCCGGTTTTCTTGTTGAGCGCCACTCCCCGGGTGCCGACGTTGAAAACGACCCGGTCATCATGAATAAGCGGCGACGATGCAAAACCCCAAGTAGGCGTCGAAACACCATACAGTTTCTTCAAATCCTTGCTCCATACCTCATCTCCGGTGGCTGCATCAAGGCAGAATGCCTTCCCGGTTTTGCTGAGGGTGTAAACGTATTCACCATCCACAGTGGGAGAGGTATTGGGTCCTCCATCGTATTGTCTGGGGTTTAACGCCTCGGAATAGGAATAGCGCCACAGGATGTCACCCGTTGACTCCTCCAAGGCGTAAACGGTGTCGCGGTTGGACTTGTTGCCCATGGTGAACACCCGGCCGTCCGCGACCGAGACGGCGGCAAAGCCGGTGCCGACCGACGCCGTCCAGAGCCGCTTCGGCCCGCGCGAGCCCCATTTTTCGTACCAGCCGGTCTCGCTGGAAATACCGTTGTAATCCGGCCCGCGCCAGTTGGGCCAATCGGCCGCCTGAGCAAGCGAGACCGCCGAGACGAGCAAGGTTGCGATGAGTGTCTTTTTCATGAGCGAAATCAGTTTAGTGCCGGAAGCATAGGCCAAAAGCCGCCTGAGTCAACGGCGCATCCAAGAATAGTCGTTGTCAAAGCAGCCACGATACCATACCGCAACTACGCGCAATACACGGGAGAAGTTACCGTTTTGCCGCAATCACTGCGCGATATTGATACCGGGGGAGTCATGCGCACTCAAAAAAAGTGCTTGACAAAAAAAACGGCTTGTTAATTACTCATCCGCAGTTCGCACGGTGTCTGATGCGAGTGCTGTCGTGGATGTCTACTTTAGCCGACATCGCATCAATCTGAAAATTCACCGGAGAGCTTGAAGGTTTCCCCAACCTTGGCGCTCCGGAATGAAATTTGGCCGGTCAAGCTTAGGCTTGGCCGGCTCTTTTTTGTCGCTAGGCCAAGGTTGAATGCTTGTCCGCCATCCGCCCCCGTGAGAGGCTGGGCGGTCGATGCATTTACTCCAATCCGGACTCTCCCGCTTGGCCAAGTTGGCCCCGGCCATTGTCGCGACACTCGCCCTGGCCAAGCCGGCCGAGGCAGCCAAGCCGAACATCATCTTCATCATGGCGGACGATCTCGGTTACGCCGAGCTGGGCAGTTACGGCCAGAAAAAAATCAAGACTCCCCACCTCGATCGCTTGGCCAAGCAGGGCATGCGGTTCACGCGCAACTACTCCGGCAACGCCGTCTGCGCGCCGTCGCGCTGTGTGTTGATGACCGGCAAGCATCCGGGGCACGCGTTCGTGCGGAACAACGGCGAGATTAAGCCGGAAGGCCAGCGGCCAATCCCGAGGGATGAAATCACGATGGCCGAGCTGCTGCGCGACCAGGGCTACGCGACCGGCGCGTTCGGCAAGTGGGGTCTGGGCTTCCCCGGCTCGGAGGGCGATCCGATTCATCAGGGCTTCGACCGGTTCTACGGCTACAACTGCCAACGCCACGCGCACAGCTATTATCCTAATTATTTGTGGAGCAACCTGAAGCGCGTGCCGCTGAACAACGAGCCGCCCGTGCCGGGGCACGCCTCGCTGCCCAAGGGCGCCGACCCGGCCGACCCGCGCAGCTACGATGTCTTCAAGGGCAAGGACTACGCGCCGGACCGCATCAACGAACAGGCGCTGAAGTTCATCCGCGACCACAGGGAAAAGCCGTTTTTCCTCTACTACCCGACCGTCATCCCGCACGTCGCGCTGCATGTGCCGGACGAGGAGTTGAAGCCGTACCTCGCGCAGAAGTGGAACGACCCGCCGTTCACCCGGGCCAGGGGCTACGGTTACACACCGCACTTCACGCCGCGCGCCGCCTACGCCGCGATGATCACGCGGATGGATCGCTACATCGGCCGCGTGCTCGATCTGATCGACGAGCTTGGCTTGGCCAAGAACACGATCGTGGTGTTCACCTCCGACAACGGCACGACCCACCTCAAGGCCGAGGTGGACTACGATTTTTTTGAGAGCGTCAAGCCGCTTCGCGGCCTGAAGGGTTCATTGTACGAGGGCGGCATCCGCGTGCCGATGATCGTGCGCTGGCCCGGCCGCGTGCCGGAGGGAACAACCTCCGACTACGTCACCGGCCTCGAGGATTGGGTGCCGACGCTGCTCGACCTGCTCGGCGAAAAACAGGCCGCGCCGGACAACATCGACGGCCTGAGCATTGCCGACGTGTTGCATGGCAGAAAACAGAATCCACGCCCGTTTTTGTACCGGGAATTCTCCGGCTACGGCGGCCAGCAGGCCGTATGGGCCGGCCGCTGGAAGGCGGTGCGACAGAACATTTTGCGGAAGAACAACAAGCAACCGCTCAAGATTCAGCTATACGACCTAGAGGCGGATATCAGTGAAACCAACAATATCGCTGCCGAAAAACCAAAGGTTGTGGCACGGCTGCGCAGGCTGATGGCCCGCGAGCACACGCCTTCCGAGTTTTACCCGATCAAGCCTTTGGACTAGAATGGCCCCGATGACAACGCATACTGATCTCCCCTGTTTGTTGTTGGCCGCAGCGGTGGCATTGGCCGGTTGCGGCCAAAAAACGGCCGGCCTGTCATCCGGGGTTGTTTGGCAAAGTGTGCAGGATGGGGACGTGCAGCGCTTGGCCAAGCGCTTGGCTGAGGTGCCCGGTTTGGCCAACGCCGTGGATGAGGCCGGCAACTCGCTGCTCTACGAGTCGGTGGGTACCCCGGACATTGGTGTCCTAAAGCATCTTTTGGCAAATGGCGCTGAGGTTAACCATCGGAATCAGTTCGGCCGAACGCCTCTGCACCGGGCAGCTGACGAAGACAGGCTGGAGGTCGTGCGTTTGCTCCTGGATCACGGCGCCGAAGTCAACGCCCGTGACTGTCGTGGCTCGACACCATTAATCGCGTCGGCCGAGTTTGCCAGTCTGCCGGTGTTGAAGGTACTCGTCGAGGCCGGGGCGGATGTACCCACTGGCAATCATTACGGCCGGAGCGCCCTGCACAACGCGGCCAAGCGCGAGGAAATCGATGTGGCGGAATTCCTGATCGAGCACGGTGCGCGGCTCAATCAGGTTTGCGAATACGGAACGCCGCTGGACCTGACTGCCAACTGTGAGATTGCCGAAGTGTTGCAGGCCGCCGGTGGCGCGGCATCAACAGACACAAGCATCGCATCCCGCACCCACGACCAATACCTCACCAGGCTTCCTTCGGAGAGATAATCTTTCGATTCATTCTCCACACGTTTCCGGTCGACTGATACTCTTCGGCACATGGTGAAGACTGCATTGCTGTTTGCCGGGCAGGGTGCCCAGTTTGTGGGTATGGGCAAGGATCTGGCCGAGGTGCACCCGACTGCGAAGGCGCTGTTCGATCGGGCCGACGAGGCTTTGGGCTATGGATTGAGCGGCATTTGTTTTTCCGGGCCGGAGGAGGAACTGGTGCGCACCGAGCACGCGCAACCGGCTATATATCTCGTTGGCTGGATCACGCTGCAGTTGCTCCGCGAACAGTCCCCATCGCTTGCGTTTGATGCCACGGCCGGATTGTCGCTGGGCGAATTCACGGCGTTGGCCGCGGCCGATGCGCTTGGCTTTGAAGACGGTCTGCGCGTGGTGCGTCGGCGGGGCGAGTTGATGCAGGAGGCGTGCGAGGCCAGTGCCGGTGGCATGGCGGCGATCGTCGGCCTTGACGAGGAGGCGGTGCGTGTCGTTTGCGAGCAGGCCGACGTGAGCCTGGCCAACCTGAACTGCCCAGGCCAAATCGTCGTCTCCGGCGATGCCGAGAAGATGGATGCCGCCTGCGAGGCGGCCAAGGCGGCTGGGGCCAAGCGCGCGATTTCGCTGCCGGTGGCCGGGGCGTATCACTCACCATTGATGCAGCCGGCGCAGGCCGGCCTGGCCGAGGCTTTGGCCAAGGTCGAGTTGCGCGAGCCGTCGGTGCCGGTGTACAGCAACGTCACTGGCCAAGCGCACGCGGGCGCCGGGACGATTGCCGGTACGATGGTCGAGCAGGTCACCTCGCCGGTGAAATGGGAGGCCTGCATCCGAGCGATGATTGCCGATGGCGTGACACGTTTCATCGAGCTTGGCCCGGGCACGGCGTTGACCGGGTTCATGCGGCGGATCGACCGTGGGCTGGAGGTGCTCAATGTCGCCGACAACGAAAGTCTGGCCAAGACGGCCGAGGCGCTCAACGCCTGACTTGAAAAACAAGGGCTGGGGTGCAACCGTCAGCGACAGCGAGTCTCGTTCCATGGCCTCCACTCTAAAGTCCCTGCGTGCCCTCTCCGCCCCGTCCCGTTTGCGGCTGCTCGCGCTACTCAACGAGAGCGAGTTGACGGTGCGCGAGCTCACCGAGATCACGAACATGCGCCAGTCCGGCATCTCGATGCACCTTGGCCAGATGCAGGAGGCCGGTCTGGTCGAGTCGAGCCGCGAAGGCAAGAACGCCTACTATCGCGTCGCCCGGGACAACGGCACGGACAACGGCAAGCTGGTCGAGTTGGCGGCCGCCGGGGCGGTGGAGATCCCGGAGCACGCCTCCGACTGCGTCAACCTGAAGCGCATCCTCGACCGGCGGGAGAATCAGGATCTGGTTTATTTCAACCGTGTCGCAGGCCGGTTCGACAGCGTGTACGGGCCGGGCCGCTCGTGGCAGGCGTTTGGCCAACTGCTGCTTCGGCTCGTGCCGGAGATTGTCGTGGCCGACCTCGGTTCGGGCGAGGGGTTGTTGAGCGAGTTGCTCGCTCGCAAGTGCAAGCGCGTCATCGCGGTGGACAATTCAGCCGAGATCGTCAAGTTCGGTCAGGCCAAGGCGGGGCGAAACGGGCTGGCCAACCTCGAGTTCCGGCAGGGTGACCTGCAGCATCCGCCGATCGATGACGCGTCGGTGGATCTCGCGATCCTCAGCCAGGCACTGCATCACGCGGAGGAACCGGCGCAGGCCATCGCCGGCGCGTTTCGGATTCTCAAGCCCGGCGGCCAGTTGATGATACTCGACCTCGTGGCGCATAAGTTCGAGCAGGCGCGCGAGTTGTTTGGCGACCATTGGCTGGGCTTCGCCGAGAGCGAGTTGCATCGTTGGTTCGAGTCGGCCGGATTCGGGCAGATCGACATCAGCGTAGTCTCGCGCGAGGAGGAGGAGCCGCACTTCGAGACCCTGCTGGCCAGCGCCACGCGGCTGGCCTAGGCCGGGTGATCAGACTGTGTTTTTCACAAATAGACATCGGGCGTTCACCCTCATCCGGCCTGCGGCCACCTTCTCCCTGAGGGAGAAGGAATCAACGGGGACGCGCTTGGCCAAGCGGCTTGTGCTTGGCGCGATGCCTCCGTCTCCCTCTCCCAGCGGGAGAAGGCAGGGGAGAGGGAGAACGCGTGACCACCAACGAGGCCATGAGATGCACGGGTAAATCACCGGACTGACAATGGGAGCGCACCTGTACAACAGTCGGCTTGGGAAGGTCGCCTGGTTCGTGCGGCGTTTCGGCCCGGCCGAGCTGTTGCTCAAGCCGTTGCGGTGCGCGTTCGCGCCGTGGATCATCCCGCGCTTGGCCAAGCGCGAATTCATTTTTGAGGACCAGGCGCTGCCGCTGTTTTATCATCGTTACAACATGACCTGGGCCAACGAGCGCGCTGTCGAGGTGCCGATTGCCGCCGAGTTCCTCCGCCGGTTTGACGGTAAACGTGTGCTCGAGGTTGGCAATGTCACGACTCACTACCTTGACACCGCACACACGGTGATCGACAAGTACGAGCAGGGCCCCGGCATCGTCAACGAGGACATCGCAGACTTCGCGCCGGGGGAGCGGTTTGACTTAATTTTGTCCGTTTCGACGTTCGAGCACATCGGGTTCGACGACGAAGCGAACGGCGATAGCGGCTTAAAAATCGCGCGGGCCATCGCGACCTGCCTCGGGCTGCTGGCCGCGCAAGGCCGGCTCGTGCTCACGCTGCCGCTGGGCTACAACCCGGCGCTCGATCGCCGGATCGCCGACGGTCAACTTGGCAGCGACCGTGAGGTGTTCCTCAAGCGCACCGGCCGCCTGACCTGGCAGGGCGTGGACGCCGGTGAGGCGCTGGCCTGTGCGTACGGTCGGCCGTTCCCGTACGCCAACGCCGTGATGATTGCGCAGTTCGGAGGGCTGCCGGAATGAAGCCACTGCGATTTCTCATGCTGAACTGGCGCGACCCTGAAAACCCGCTCGCCGGTGGCGCGGAACGGGTCACGCAGCGGCACATGGCGGAGTTGGTTCGGCGCGGCCACGAGGTCATCTGGTTCGCGAACGACTTTGAAGATGCCGAGCCGGAGACGGTGATCGACTGCATCCGGATCATCCGCGGTGGCGGGCGCGGCTCGTCGATTTTGCATGCGCGTCGCTGCCACCGCGAACACGGGCCGTTCGACCTGGTGATCGACCAGCACCACGGCCTCCCGTGGTTCGCGCCCTGGTGGTCCGGCACGAATTGCATCGCCTACATTCACGAGGTGCTTGGGCCGATCTGGCACGCGTTTTACGGCCGCCTGACCAGCGCGATTGGCCAGACACAGGAGCGTTTTTTTCAACGGTTGTATGCCGGTGTTCCATTTTGGACCGTGTCGGAATCGACCTGTCAGCAGCTTCTCAACCACGGCGCGCGTGATGTGCATGTCTGGCCCAACGGTACCGACACCGAGCCACTTCCGACTCTCCCGGCCAAGCGCTTGGCCAAGCCGCTGCGCCTCATCGCGCTGGCGCGTCTCGCCCCGAACAAGCGGGTCGACCACGTGGTGCGGACACTCGCGTTGCTCCGAGAACAAGGCTGCGAGGCAGAACTGACCATCATCGGCTGGGGGCAGGATGAATGGCGACTTGAGGCGCAGGTCGACGAGTTGGGCCTGTCGCATGCCGTGACATTCGCCGGCCGGCTTAATGACGCGGAAAAAAACGTCGAGCTGCAAAAGGCGCACCTGCTGTTGCACACGTCGATGCGCGAAGGCTGGGGGCTGAATGTCATCGAGGCCAACGCGATGGGCACGCCGGCTGTCGTCTACCCGGTCGGCGGACTGGTGGACTCGACCGTGCACGAGCAGACTGGTCTCGTCAGCGAAGCCGAGACGCCGGAGAGCCTCGCCAAGGCCGTCATCAGTCTGGCCAGCGACCCGGCAAAATACGACACGATGCGTACGGCGGCCTGGGAGCGGTCGTTTGAGTTTCGGTGGGAGAGCGTTCTGCTCCCAACCTGCGACTGGCTCGAAAACATGGCGCGGGGCGAAACACCAACGTAACTTTTTCGTCAGTTGATTGTTATCACTACGATTCGTGACGCCGCTTTTTGAAATCGAATCCCTCAGCCACCGGTACGGCTCCGTGCGGGCGCTGGACGGGGTGTCGCTGTCGGTGGAGCCGGGGGCGATCGGGCTGGTCGGGCAGAATGGCGCGGGCAAATCGACGCTGATCAAGATTCTGCTTGGGCTGCTCCGGCATACCGGCGGCACGGTGCGAGTGTTCGGGTCGGACATTGCGCAACACGGCGTCGGGCTGCGCGGCCGGATCGGCTACATGCCGGAGCGCGAAGGCGTGACGCCCGGCCTGAACGGTATCGAGTACGTGGGCCTGTCCGGAGAGTTGAACGGCATGCCGCGCAAGCTGGCGCTGCGCCGCGCCCACGAGTTGCTGTCACAACTCGGCCTTGAGGAGGCGCGTTACCGGCGGCTGGAGAATTACTCGGCCGGCATGGTGCAGCGCATCAAGCTGGCGGCCACGCTGGTGCATGATCCCGACCTGTTGTTGCTCGACGAGCCAACCTCCGGGCTTGATCCCGACGGCCGCACCGCGATGCTGGCCCTGCTCAAGTCGCTCGCTCAGCGGCCCGGCAAGTCACTGCTGTTTTCGACGCATCTGCTTGGCGACATCGAGCACGTCTGCCGTCACACGATCATCCTCGAGAAAGGCCGAGTCGCGACCTCGGGTTCGCTCGATGAACTGCTCGCCGGGCAGGCGCACGCGTTTTTGCTCCGGTGGAAAAACGGGGACGGCGCGGCCAACGGCGTGTTTCTCGAGGCGCTGCAACAGGCCGGGGCGGAAGTGTCGCCTGGGGAGGAACCGGGCGAGGCGCGGGCGGTCGTGTCCGCGGAATGGCCGGGCCAGCAATTCTTCCACTTGGCCAAGCGGGCCGGGGTGACCCTCACCGGTGTTGAGCCGGAGGAGATGGATTTGCGCACGGTCTACCGCCGCCTGGTCGGGATGGAGAGTGGCTTGGCTAAGCGCGGGGAAAGCGGGGTGGCATCGTGAGCTTGGCCAAGCCGGAAAACGAAACGATCACTCAGTGCCCCACTTGGTTTGCCGCTTGGCCAATTGCACGGACGGCGTTGCAACTGGTGTTCCGCCGGAAATTGTTCTGGGTGCTTTTTGTCGTCGCGTTGTTGAGTTTCCTGTTCATGTTCGGTGCAATCTATCTGCTGGCTACCTTGCGTCAGCAGTCCCCTCAGCTTGAGCAATTCATCACATCTATGCTGAAGGATCTGGACGGTTCCGGTACTACGTTCCTGAATTTCATGGTTGCACAGGGGACGGTGACGATGATCCTGTTGGCATTCGCCGGTTCGGTGCTGGCAGGTAACGATCACAGCCGGGGCGGCCTGATTTTTTATCTGTCACGCCGGATCAACGTAGTGCATTACGCGGCCGGCAAACTGCTGGCGATTGGTTTGCTCATCAGCTTGACAACCACGCTCCCTGCGTTGGTGTTGTTCATGGAATACGGGCTACTCGGAGATACCGGCAAATACTTCGGAGAAAACTACTCGATCGCGTTTGGCATACTTGGCTATGGGGCTTTGCTTTCGGTGGCGGTGGGGTTGTTGTTGTTTGCGCTGGTGTCGTGGATGCCGAAGCCGGTCCCGCTGGTGATGTTGTGGGGCGGGCTCTTTGTCTTTCTCCCGATCCTCAGCCGGATTCTCACCTTTGCGATACGCGAGCCGGGGGTTCGCCGCCGCATTGCACTTGAGGAGTCTCCATGGCGGTTGCTTGATTTTTGGTACGACCTCTTTGTTGTGGGGAATAAATTTTTTGGCGTAGACAAACCGTTGTTCACCGGGGCGACGATCGTGGTCTGCTCGGTCTGCATTGTTTCGGTGATCGCCATCTTTGTCCGTTTGCGCCAGTTGCAGCATCAATCATGACCCTCGAAAACTCGGCCACCACTGAATCCTCACCCCTAGTTGAGGTGGGGAATGTCTCGAAGTGGTTCGGACCATTGATGGCGCTTAACGACATCAGTCTTGAGATCGGCCCGGGAATCACCGGCCTGATTGGTCCGAATGGTGCCGGAAAGACCACCTTGCTGAAACTGCTCACAGGGCAAAGCAAACCAACCCTAGGCGAGGTTCGAATATGCGGCCACGAAGCCTGGCTGGCCAAGGCTAAGTCACATGTCGGCTTTTGCCCTTACGGTGACGCGACATGGGACGAGTTTTCCGGCCGTAGGCTGGTGCGGGTCACCGCTGGGTTGCACGGGTTTATCGGTGACGAGGCCGAGCGCCGTACCGAGTCGGTGCTCGAGAAGGTGGGTATGGCCGACCGCGCTGACCGACCGGTCCGTACCTATTCAAAGGGCATGCGGCAGCGGATCAAGCTTGGCCAAGCGCTGATCCACGCTCCCGACCTTCTGGTGCTCGACGAGCCGCTCAACGGCGTCGCCCCGGCCGGGCGCGAAGGCTTGAGCGACCAGTTCCTGCGCTTGGCCAAGGCCGGCAAGGCGGTGCTGATCTCCAGCCACATCCTCAATGAGATGGACCATCTCGCCGACCGCATCCTGTTTGTCTGCCGCGGCAAACTGCTGGCCTCCGGCTCGCTCGAGACCATCCGCGACGTGCTCGACGACTACCCGCTCAAGGTGCGCTTGTCCTGCGGATCGCCCCGCCGCGTCGCGCCGCAGTTGATGGCACTCGAGTCGGTTAAGTCGGTGAGTATTCAGTCGCCGGAGGATTTGTTTTTAGAGGTGCAAAACCCGAACCGGTTTTATGCTGAGTTCGGTGAATTCGCGACAAACCACGATATTCAGCTTCATCGGCTCAAGGCTACCGACACATCCGCCGAGGCGGTGTTCGATTACCTCATGGAGCGAGCATCACAGCCGAAATAAGCATGGACAGCACACCGAAAAACTCGCGATTCGCCGCCTGCCTGCAGGTGTTTCGGTTAACGCTGCGCCGACAGTTTCACTCTCGCCAAACGATCGTGGTGGGCGTGCTGCTTTTTCTGGCGATGGCCATCACCGTCATCTGGGCGGTACCCAAACCGTGGAGCCCTGAACCGCGCACCGGGGAGCAACTCGCCAGACAAATTCTCTCGCCGCTTTTCATGGGATTCCTGCTGCCATTGATTTCTCTTGGCTACGCTTCGTCGGCCATCTCCGGCGAGCGTACCGGCCAGACACTGGTGTACCTATTGAGTACCAGCATCCCGCGGCCGCAGATTTACCTCTCACAATTTGCAGCAGTGCTGTTGCTCACTCTTGGCATTACGCTTGGCTGCCTAGCTTCGCTTTGTGTGACTGTTGGAATGGACGGCGTTGCTGTTTTGCGCGAGTTCGTGCCAGTAGTGGCATTGGCCACGGTTTGCTATGTCGCGTTGTTTTTGCTCTTCAGTGGGTGGATTCGGCGTGCCACATTTCTCGCACTGGCCTACGCGCTGATGATCGAGACGCTCACAGCGAACATCCCCGGCGTGGTAAAACGAATCACCGTTTCGTTTTATGCCAACAGTTGGCTGTACGACTCCTCGTCGCTTGCATTGGAACCCAACATTCCCGCTTACGATCCGGTCACCGGCGGAACGGCGATAGGAGTGTTGATCTTGGCGTCACTTGGTTTTCTCGCGCTCGGCACGTGGCTGTTCTCCCGAAAGGAGTACGAGTAGTGGCCGGGCTACGCCAACTCGTCGAGCGCTTGCTCCGGAAGTTTGCCGGGCCCGTCTACCGGATGCTGCAGCGCCGTTCCGGCCAGCGCTTGGCCAAGCGCTTCGGCACCGCCGAGGAACGGTTCCGGCATATTTACGAGACGAACCACTGGAACGATGCTGAGTCGGTCTCCGGCCCCGGTTCGACGCTGGAGGAAACCGAGCCGATCCGCCGCGCGTTGCCGACAATGCTTGCTGAGTTGGGCGCGGCGTCGCTGCTCGACCTGCCGTGCGGCGACTTTCACTGGATGCAGCACACCGACCTGTCCGGCATCGACTACATCGGCGGCGACTTGGTCGGCGAATTGATCGAGCGCAACCGGGCGCAACACGCGCGCGACGGTGTGGCTTTTCGAAAACTGGATTTGGTCCACGACACACTGCCGGCGGTCGATGCCGTGTTGTGCCGTGACTGCCTCGTGCACCTGTCGTTCGCCGACGCGCAGGCGGCCCTAGCCAACATCGCCCGCTCCGGGGCCAAATGGCTGCTAACGACCAGCTTCCCCGGCGTCACGCGCAACGACGACATCGTCACCGGCCAATGGCGCCCTATCAACCTGATGCTTTCGCCGTTTAACCTCCCTGAGTCAAAAAAGGTCATCACCGAAAACTGCACCGAAACCGAGTTCGCCGACAAAACCTTAAGTCTCTGGGCGGTGGAAAGCTTGAAACAACTAAGCTGAATTTACTGTCTTCGGCGTTTTCTGCCGTGGATGGGTTCGCCTTCGGCTTTGCCTGCTAACTGTGCATTGACGCTGGCGATGCGCTTTCGGATGAAAGGTTTGATAGCAAACACTCGACGGTTTACGGCCTTGTTGATTCCATCTTTGTCACCGTCGATTCCCATCCGCATTCCGTCGATGCCTTTTCCAATTTCATCTTTCCTGATATGTGGCGTGATGGCTTTTTCGAATGTGGCGATCCGATGGTATAGTTTTTCCTCGGTAAAATGTTTTTTCATCAGTTGAGTGACAGCGGCACGGTAGCGCTTGGGGAATGACTTGGTTTTGAACAATCGCTCCGTGAGGCGTCGGCCGGAAATCCATGGGCGATCAATGTCCCACTTCACAAGTATTTCTGGAGAGCGTCCCATGGTGAACGTGCCAAATGTCTCGTTCAAATCCCATGGCAGAATTCGTAGTTTACCATCGGCCTTGTCCATCAGCAGATAGTAGTTGTGAGGCATGCCTATGTAGCTGTCGATGTTGACTAGCACCGATGTTGCGGCGAGATAAGCTGCAAAATAATCCAGATCCAGTCGGTCTCCGATTTGTTTTTCAAAAGCCTTATCAGAACCGCGTTGAATGACTTTTAACAGCTCTGCAAAAGCCCGTATCTGCGCTGTGTTTTGCTCACCGTATTTGATGCCATATCGTTGGTACTCCTTTGGCTCATCGCCGAGATATTCCCAGTCATCGACCGCTTCCGGTTTCATCAACAGACTGTCCTTGGTGGTGGCACCGAAATTACGGACAAGGTAGCGATCGTCCACCTGCTCGATTAGGCAGTACACTCCAAGGTGCTTTTTCTTAGTGATCCCCTCAACTGTCAGCGTCACCGCAGCCCAGCCTACTCCAGGCGTGGGTATACCGGCCGCACGGTAAATATCGTACCCGAGCTTTTCCTTCATGAATGCCGAGTCTAGGAAGGCATTCGACAGATTGATCTTGGTTCGCCCATGAAGTTTCTGTCCTTTTACGAACCGGTTGGTGTCGATCTTGAACGGCTTCTTTAGGCTGCCCCCTGCGAAGCGGTAAGACGAATTTCCTTTAAATCGTAGCCCGGCATCCTTGAATCGGTTGCCATCGATCGTGATATCCGCCTTCGCGTAGCCGAATTTATTCCCGAAATGTACTCTTGGGCCGCCCGGCTTTCGCTCTACCCGGCGCGGCTGCATTGCCTCCCAGGCTTCGCGACTCGTGGAGATATCAATCTGCACAACATGATTTTCTTCGTACACTGAGTTCCAGAACGCTTCGTCGGTATTATTCTCCGTCGCTTGAGCAAGTGGGAAGAGTGCAGCACCGATAAGCCAGGCGATAATTGAGAACCGATTCAAAAAGGGCATGCGAAAACCTAGCCCGCCGTCACCGCTTGGCCAAGCGGAAAGGGGCAAAGCACCATGCTGCTAATTGACAGCTGTACTTATTTTTGCCCTCTCCTATGGAAGTTCGCTCTTAAGAACTTATCCTTCCATTTCTATTGAAAAACCGCCGATAACTTTCAATGCAAGGTTCGTAATTAAAGCACTGATTATCCCCGCAATCCAGGAGACTGGCAAAGCAATGACTACACTGATTAAACCAGCGACCAACCCTCCTCCAGCCACCCCGGCACCACCGCCTCCCATCATGCCGCCCAACAGTCCACCAAATAAAACGGATAAGATTGTTACTATTAGCATCCATATTACTGTAACAATTGCAGTTAGGTTTGCCATGCTGATAATATTCACGCTTGTTATTTTTTTCATTTTTTAGTTTTGGTTAATAATTTGGATGGACCATCCACCCGAAGAGGGAATGCTGTGATAACTTTTTTTCATGTCAAATAAATAAAAATTAAATATAATTTAATCTATTGACAAACGGGTGGCCGTTAGGCTGGCTTTACAACCCGCCTCTCAACCCACCTAATTGGGATGAACTTGT
>CAYWMH010000026.1:1469-14932 GCA_964459315.1 uncultured Verrucomicrobiota bacterium | reverse complement strand
CAAGAGAACGGCAGGCTCAATAAAGACATCAGCAGAATCACTATCCATAGCGCAATCGCGAGTCCCCACGCAGTCGGCCCGGTCCATACCATGACTTGCCCGAAGAGTGCTGCAAGCCAACCGGTGAACAGGAGCGTGCAAAGTACCGCTGTGCTGTACGTATCGGAAACTGTGCCAAACTTGGCCTTGGCGAGCGTGTAGCGCACCGACTTGTGGTACGTTGCCTCGTTCATGATTTCCCGAAACGCCGCCGGTACCTCATCGGCATGCTTCCGCACATGGGCCGCATTCAAGCCGTCAAGCCACAGTTCAAAAATATAACGGAACAAAATCAGCCCAAGGGCGATGAGGGCGAATGAGGTCATGGCGTGTTAAGGGTTTCGTCGATTGAGTCGTGCAGGGCGGCGAAGATTTTTTTGACCTGACGCTGTGTGGTGCAGAATGGCGGCATGATGACAATCACGTTGCCGATCGGCCGCGTCAACACGCCGCGCTTGGCCAAACCATCGCAGACGCGGATCCCGGCCTGCTCGGCCAAAGAGAATGGCTCGCGCGTCCGCCAGTCGCGCACCAGTTCCACCGCAAAAACGCAGCCCCCCTGCCGGATGTCGCCGACCTGTGGCAGGCCCCAAAGCCGCTTGGCCTCGGCCTGGAGGTTGTTGGCCAGTTTTTTGCGCCTGGCTGCGGTGGCTTTGGCTTGGAGTAGTTCGATGCTGGCCAGGCTCGCCGCGCTGCCCAGCGCGTTGCCGGTGTAGCTGTGGCCGTGGAAGAAGGTTTTGAACTCGGCGTAGTCACCAAGGAAAGCGTCAAACACCTCGCGCGCGGTGAGTGTTGCTGCCATAGGGAGATAGCCGCCGGTGAGTCCCTTGGCGAGACAGAGGTAGTCCGGTTGTACGCCCTCGTCGTGGCTCGCAAAAAAACGGTTTGTGGCCCGGCCCAGCCCGGTCATCACCTCGTCGGCGATGAGCTGAACGCCGTGCCCCCGGGCGATTCCGGCGACCCGGCGCAGCCATCCCACCGGTTGCGCGATCATCCCGGCCGGGCCCTGCAGCCCCGGCTCGAGGAGCATTGCGGCGTAGTTGCTGCCCCGTTTTTTGCGGGCGGCAAACCGCTGCTCGACCTTGTCAACGCATTCGAACTTGCACTTGCGGGTGTCGCGTGCGTCGTCGCGTTCCGGCTTGGCCTTGTTGAACGGGCAGCGGTAGCAGTACGGCGACATGACCTTGTCCGTCTTGAAGAGCATCCCGGAGTATGCCTTGTGGAACAGGTCGATGTGACCTGCGCTGACCGCGCCAACTGTGTCTCCGTGGTACGCGCCGTCGAGTGACAGGAACCTCGGTTTGCGGGCGCGGCCGGTGCGGCGGGCGAATTCGTAGGCCAACTTGAGCGCCACCTCGATCGCGGTTGAGCCGTCGTCGGAGTAAAAAATTTTCGCCAAGCGCGGCTGTCCTTTTGAGAGGCCGGACCGAGGGTTGGCAAGTTTTACGAGCGACTGGCCAAGCCGGGCCGCGGGGCCGCTGGCCAAGCCCAGCGCGGAGGTGTGGGCCACCTTGGTCAACTGGGTGCGAATGGCGGTGTTGATTTTTGGGTGGTTGTGCCCGTGGAGGTTGGTCCAGATTGACGAGTTGGCGTCGAGGTATTCCCGGCCGCGTGCGTCCCAAAGCCGGGCGCCGTCGCCGCGCTCGATGACGAGCGGTTCGCCCTTGAGCCAGTCGCGCATCTGCGTGAACGGATGCCACAAATACCGCTGATCAAGCTTGGCCAAGGGGTGCTTTCTCATTCGTCGGAGAGATTGACCGGCGTGAATGGCGACAGGTCGAGCTCGAAGCCGGTGCCGAACGGCTGGTCGTTGATGCTGCCCAGGTCGATTTGCCCGTCGCGGATAACGAGCGTCGGCCAGCCTCGGTCGCTTGTGCGGTACAGTCCCGGGTGTGCGTTGCTCACCTGACGCTGCGTGGCTTCCGGGAACTGCGACAGTCCGGCCATGTAATGGTGTCCGTTGCGCTCGACGCTCTCAATGCCTAGCGCCGCCATCACCGCCAAGTCCTGGATCACGGCCACCGGGCCGACGTTGCACAAATCCTCCCCGCTCATGACGGCAGTCTGTCCGGCCTCTCTTCTCGCGGCGAGCAGGCAGGCGTTGGCGGTGCCCTTGAAAATGCCCTTGCAGTTTTTGTGGCTTGTCCCGGCGTAGCCCAACGCCAGCGCGGTGGGCAGGCTTTCGGTCGTGGCGTCCGACTCGTCGATGATGATCGGCGGCCGATCCGGCCAGCGCGCGAGTTCGTCGCCCACCGAATTGTCCAGAGCGATGTCGCGGTGCAGCGGTTGCTCGACGAACAGGAGGTATTCGAAGAACGAGGCTAGTGTTGCGTCGCCGCTGAGTCGCGCCCAGTGTCCGCGGAATGCCTCCACGGAGGCAAACTGCTCGTTGCCGTCGAGGCTGAAGGCGAAATCATCCGGCGCGTGCTGGGTGATCGTCGCAGCGACACGGTGGAGGCGCTCGAGGTCGGCGTCGGGGTTACCGCTGATCTTGATTTTGAAATGCCGCAGTCCGTACGCCCGGATGCATTGGTCGAGCGATTGCGGCAGCGAGTCGTCCAGTTGTTCCCCTGCCGGTATCTCCTCGCTGGACAGCGGGTCGGCCAGGCCGACCGTGTGGCGCGCCAGAACCTTGGCCAACGGCTGTTCCGGCAGCAGTTCGGCCGCGGGGCGCTTGGCCAAGGTGTCGTGGATCGCTCCCGGCTCGAAGCCCAGTGTCCCGTCGCGCAGCGCTTGCCCAAGCGGCCGGCTTGTTGCTCGGCAGATAGACTCAATCAACGCCCGCTCCGCCAGCGAGGTGCCAAAGTGCGCTAGCAACGGGGGAAGGTCTTCCGCTTTCGCCCAAGCGGCCTGGGCGTTGTAGATTGCCTGCCAAGCGGAGAAGGCCGTCGGGGCCTCGAGGCCGATCGCTTGGCCAAGGGCGTGGCGGATCACCCGCAGCATGTCGGCGATCTCCTTGTCGATGGGGTCTTCCGGCACCTTGGTGAACCACTTGGGAGGTAGCAGGTCGGAGGCGATGCCCCAAGACGGTCGGCCGTTCAACTCGGTGTGGAGCCGGACAAACAGCATCGGCACCTCCGTCATTGTGGCGATGCCGTACTTGAACGGCATGCGCGTCTTGAGCTGGATTTGGTGGATGGAGCCCCCGGTGATTTTCAACGGCACGCCAGAGTCTTAATGCTCCCGGGCTCCGGCTTCAAGTTTGGTCGCGGGCGGTTGAGGGCTTTGCGATGGGGAGCCGGTGGCGTACCGTCTCGGCCGTGAAGCTCCTGTTCATCGGGGACATTGTCGGGAAACCGGGCCGCAGGGCGGTGCGATATTTTTTGCCGCGCCTTCGGAAGTCGCTTGGCATTGATTTTGTAGTGGCCAATGGGGAGAACATGGCTGGCGGCTCCGGCATCACCGCGTCGACGGCGGTCGAGGTGTTCGAGGCGGGCGTGGATGTGATGACTTCCGGCGATCACCTGTGGGATCAGCGCGAAGTGGAGTCGATGCTGTTGAGCGAGTCGCGGCTTGTGCGGCCGGAGAATTATCCCGACGGCACGCCGGGCCAGGGCTTTGTTGTCAATCGCAAGGGGAACCTTCCGCCGGTCGGTGTGCTGAATTTACAGGGGCAGACATTCATGAAGCCGATCGAGAACCCGTTCTTTGCCGCTGCGGACGCCGTCGAGGCTCTCCGCAAGGAAACGCCCGTGATCTTTGTGGATATGCACGCGGAGGCGACCTCTGAGAAAATCGCGATGGGGCGCTTCCTCGATGGAAGGGTGAGCGCCGTGGTGGGCACACACACGCATGTCCAGACCTCCGACGAGCAGATTTTCCCTGGCGGAACGGCGTTCCTCTGCGATGCCGGCTTTACCGGCCCGCAGGAGAGTATCCTTGGCCGTGAGATTGAGCCGATTCTGCGGCGGTTCCTCACCTGCCGCCCACAGCGTTTCGGGGTTGCTTCCGGGCGCGTGATGCTCCATGGCGCAGTGATCGATATCGACAACGAAACCGGGCGGGCGGTTTCCATCCAGCGTGTTTCCGAGCTCATGCCGGAAGAGGAAACCAGAGGATGAGTCGTGTGCAACAAAGCCAGTGGGACTTCGGGGACGCCCCGGAGCCGCCGCCGACTCGAACCGTTTACGGTGTCAGCGAGTTGAACCGGAAGGTGAAGGCGATGCTTGAGGGCCAGCTCGGGACGGTCTTGGTGGAGGGGGAGATCACCGGCCTTCGTAAGCAGGCGTCCGGCCATGTTTATTTCGCAATCAAGGATGAAAACGGACAGTTGAACTGCGCGTTGTTCCGGGGGATCGACCCGGAGAGCCGGCCATTGCTCGAGGACGGGACACAGGTGCTGCTGCACGGCGAAATTACGCTGTTCGAACCGAGGGGGCAGTATCAGCTCATCGTCCGCAAGGTGGAGTTGCAGGGGCAGGGGGCGTTACAGATTCGATTCGAGAAACTGAAGCGCAAGCTGGAGACGGCGGGGCTGTTTGCTCAGGAGCGCAAACAGCTCCTGCCCTCGCTTCCCGCCCGGGTGGGACTGGTGACCTCGCCGAGCGGCGCGGCCATCCGGGATGTGTTGCATGTCGTTCAGCGTCGCAACCCATCGCTGCAGATCGTGCTCGAGCCGTGTCGCGTGCAAGGCGAGACCGCAGCGGTGGAGATGGCCAACGGCATCGAGCGGCTCAACCGATGGAGTGCTCGACAGGCCAAGCCACTGGACCTGATCCTGCTGACCCGGGGCGGCGGCAGCTTGGAGGATCTTTGGGCGTTCAACGAGGAGGCGCTGGCCCTTGCTGTTAACGGGTCGGCGTTGCCGGTGGTGTCCGCCGTGGGGCATGAGATTGAAACCCTGATCACCGACTTTGTCGCGGACGTCCGGGCGGCAACGCCGAGCGTCGCCGCCGAGTTGATCACGCACGGCGTGTTCGCCTCGCGTCGGTTTCTGCTGGAGTCTGCGTCGCAATTGGATCGCTTGGCCAAGCGGGGCGCGGCCTTGGCCAAGCGCGACCTGTCATCGCTCGTCCATCGGCTCAACCGGGTGCATCCGCGTCGCGCGCTGGACGACTGTTTTCAGCGGTTGGACAACCAGCTCGACGATCTCGAGCGCTTGGCACGGCAGGGGGTGGCGGCTCGGCGTGAGCGCCTTGGCTTGGCCAGGCAGCGGTTAATGTCGCTTAGGCCGACGGCATTATTGGCCCGACGCGGGGAGCAATTGGCTTGGCTGATGCGGCGCTTGGCCAATGCGTCGCGCCGTGTCCATAGCGACTGCACAGTGAGGCTTGGGCAGGCGCAGGCCCGGCTTGAGTTGCTCTCGCCCAAGTCCGTGCTGGCCCGAGGCTACTCAATTACCCGCGACGCGAAGACCGGCGCGGTGCTGAGGGATGCTGTGAACGCCCGGCGCGGCCAGGTGCTGCGGACGCACCTGCACGCCGGGGAGATTCGAAGCACGGTCAATGACACGAAAACTTCCGGCTAAAGTTTCGGCGCCTGCGGTCGACTCTGTTTGCGGACAGCACAGTCCGGAACAAGCATGAGGGAATTGAAACTGCTCAAAACGATGCGGGATTCGCTGCAGACGCTTCTGCTGCATCACCAGCTAAACGAGATGGCGCGCGGTTTTTTCAAGGCCGTGCGGCTGGGTAACTTCGCGGAGGCGAGGTCGCTGATGTCCACCACCTGGCAGGCGGTGCCGACGGAGGAGTTGAGTGAGATGATCCGCAACGACCTGCCGCTGCTGCCGCTCTCCACGGCGACCCACTTCGGCTTGGTGATGGATGACGGGGCGACTGCCGTGCTGGACGCCTACCTCTACTTTGAGGGCGGTCATTGGTTGTCTTGCGGGGTCAGCCTCGTGCTGGAGCAGGGCCGCTGGGCAGTCAACACCGTCAACCTGGTGCAGGAGGAGTGGTCACCCGAGCGGCCGCAGCCGAGACCGGCCGTCGAGCAAGGGAGCGACTCCCCGCCGACCCGGGTCGGCGCTTAATCATTACTCCCACTCGATCGTGGCCGGGGGCTTGCTGGAGACGTCGAGGCAGACACGGTTCACGCCGTCGACCTCATTGATGATCCGGCTCGAGAGCGTCTCGATCACCTTGTACGGCAGCTTCACCCAGTCGGCGGTCATGCCGTCCTTCGACTCCACCGCGCGGACGGCGATGGTGTAGTCGTAGGTTCGTTCGTCGCCCATCACGCCGACACTGCGCACCGGCAGCAGCACGGCGAAGCTCTGCCAGATTTTGTAGTACAGGTTGTTGCTTTTCATCTCCTCGACGACGATCGTGTCGGCGTTCCGGAGAATCTCGCAGCGCTCGGGTGTGACCTCGCCGAGGATGCGGACGGCCAAGCCGGGGCCGGGAAACGGTTGACGCATGACGATCTCCCTCGGCAAACCACGCTCGCTGCCTAGTTGTCTAGCCTCGTCTTTGAACAGGCAGCGGAGCGGCTCGATCAGGTCGAACTTCATCTTCTCCGGCAGCCCGCCGACGTTGTGATGGCTCTTGATGAGCGCCGCCGGGTTGCCGCCGATCGGCACCGACTCGATGACGTCGGGGTACAGAGTGCCTTGCGCGAGGAACTTGGCCTTGCCCACCTTGCGGGTGGCCTTTTGGAACACGTCAATGAATGTGTTGCCAATGATTTTCCGTTTTTTTTCCGGATCGGTCACGCCCCGGAGTTTGCGCATGAACAGGGCCGTGGCATCCTCGTAATGGAGCTTCACTTTGAAGTTGCGGCCGAACACCTCCTTGACTACCGCCGCCTCGTTGGCACGGAGCACGCCGTTGTTCACGAAGATGCAGGTCAACTGCTTGCCGATGGCCTTGTGGATCAGCGCCGCCGCGACACTCGAGTCGACGCCGCCGCTCAGGCCGAGGATCACCTTTCCCCTGCCGGCCTGGGTACGGATGTCCTGCACCGCCTGCTCGACGTAGTTGCGCATCGTCCATTTGCGGCCGCAGCCGCAGATTTTGTGAACGAAGTTGGAGATGATTTTTTTGCCCTTCGGCGTATGGACCACTTCCGGGTGAAATTGGAGGCCGTAAAAGCGCGCTCGGGCATTCTCGATCGCCGCGAAGGCGGAGTTCTCCGTGGTGGCGACCGGCTTGAAGCCGTCCGGCAGGCGGGTGAGCTTGTCGCCGTGCGAATTCCAGACCTGCAATTCGCGAGGCAATCCGTCAAACAACCGGCACCGGGCGCTCCTGACGCGCAGCGTGCCCTTGCCGTACTCCCGTTTTTGGCCTCGCTCCACCTTGCCCTTGAGGAACCTCGCCATCACCTGCAAGCCGAAGCAGATGCCGAGCACTGGCACACCCAGGTCGAAAATCGACTCGTCCGGCAGCGGGGCAGCCTTGGCGTACACGCTGGACGGCCCACCGGAAAGAATGATGCCGCTCGGATTCATCTTCGCGATCTCGGCGGCGGGCGTGTTGTAGTGGATTATGATGGAGTAGACCTTGCACTCTCGAATGCGTCTCGCAATGACCTGCGTGTATTGGGAACCAAAATCCAGAATGACAATATGCTCGTTCATCGGGTTGAAAGGGGGGATTGAAGCCGTTAAACCAGCCGCTTTGCGAGACAAAAAAATTGGCCAAGCGAAATCGTATGGCCAAGCGAAAAAAACGTCTGTCGGTTAGGATGTTATACCAACTCCGGGATCGGCTTGCCGTGCCGGACGATCATCACCGGTCGGCCGGTTGGGGTGTGATACTCCTTGGTGTGGTCGATGCCCAGCGAGTGGTAAAACGTGGCCGCCACGTCGTCGGGCGTGATCACCCGGTCGCGTGGGCCTTCGCCCTTGGCATCGGATGCGCCGATGACCTGTCCGCCTTCCATGCCGCCCCCGGCGAGGAGGCAGAACATCGCCCTCGGATAATGGTCGCGTCCTCCGCGTTGATTGATTTTCGGAGTGCGGCCAAACTCGCCGGTCACGAACACTGCGGTGCTCTCGAGCAAGCGCTTGGCCTCAAGCGCCCGGAACAACCCGGCAAGCCCGTCGTCGAGGTTGGGTAGATTGTTGTCCTTGAGGCGGGTGAAATTGTCGCGGTGCGTGTCCCAGCCGCCAAGTTGCACGCTGACCAGCCGCACCCCGGACTCCACCAGCCGCGTGGCCAGCAGGCAGCTTTGCGAGAAGCCCCCGTCTCCGAACAGGCCGGAGATCGCCGGAGATTCCCGGGTCAGGTCGAACGCTTCCCGCGTACGGCTCGAGCGCATCATCTCGTACGCCTTTTGGCTGAATTCATCCATGCCGCTCAACACCTTGTCCTCCCCGGCGAACGAGCCGAAGGCGGTGTCGTAACGCTTGACGAGGTTGTTGCGTCGGTCGATGTCGGCCAACGTCAGGCCGTTCGACAGGGACAAGCCCCGGATCTTCATCGGCTGCCCGGCCTTGGGAGATGAACCGGTCTCGAACGGCCCGTACTCCAGCCCGAGGAATCCGGTAGGTGCTGTCGCTCCCTTGGGGATGGCGACAGAGCTTGGGATATCCCTCGGCGCTCCGAGTTCCTTGCTGACGACGGCGCCATAAGTCGGGTACTTGAGCGAGGGCAGGGGGCGGTTGCCAGTCATCAGGTATTCCGCTCCCAGCCGGTGCGCGGCCAACGAGTGGCTGACACCACGCAGGATTGTGTACTTGTCGGCGCACTTGGCCAATTTCGGGAGATGCTCGGAGATACGAATGCCGGGGACGTTCGTGGCGATATCGGAGAACTCGCCGCGATGCGAGTCGGGGGCGTCCGGCTTCATGTCGAAGGTGTCCATGTGGCTGGGCCCGCCCGCCAGCCGGATGTAAATGGCCGATTTCGCCCGGCTGCCGGCCGCCGCGTTGGCCTTGGCCAAGCCGAGGTAGTCAGACAGGCCAAGCCCGACGCCGCTCAATGCGCCGACCTTGAGAAAATCGCGCCGCGCAATTCCGTCACAATATCGATGAGTCGCCATGATTCAGTTCGATTAATGGTTTACGAGAAATTCCTTGGTGTTGAGCAAGGCCCAAAGCAGGTCGCGAACCGCGCGAATTTTATCCGGGCTGGAGCCGATGTCGGCCCGGGCCATCTCCAGTTCGCTCGCAGAGGGCATCCGGCTGAGGGTTCGCAGAAAAGTCATATTGATGAGTTTGTCCATCTCCTGGGCTGTGATCGGCCGCTTGGCCAAGCGGCCATTGGTTGCGTTGCCGCCGAGTTTGCTGATGGCCTGGTTGAGGCGCTGCAACGCTTGGCGATGATTTTTCTGTGCCGCCTGGTATTGGAGCGCGGCCGTTGGGTTGTTTGCGTTGCGCGGTTTCTTGGGCGGCTTGCTCTGAAGTTTTTTACGCTGCGTAATCAACTGCTTGAGGCGCTTGTCCCCCTTGGTCTGGTTCGCCGACTTGGTTTTGCCGGAGTACCATTCCTCGACCTCGGCGATCCATCCCTTGGCCTTGCGGTCGTCGCCGTTAATCATAGAGATTAGAGTGGGGTCGTTCCGGGTGAACACCGCCTGCAACAGGGTGGGGTCGCTTGAACGCTCGCAATCGCAGTTTTCCGTCCGGTCCGGTTTGCCGAATACCGACAGCGCGTAGTTGAGTGATTTCGAGTTCCGGTTGTTTCGGCCCGACGTGGCGGGGCCGATGGTGCGGTCGATCGGGCTCCTGGACATCGCGGTAACCCGCGTATTTGAGGCGGTGGCCTGTGTGATCGCGTCGGCAACCACCTCGGCAGGGAGCCGCCGGACGACCATGCGGCTGAAGTTGCGCTCGTCCCCGCGGTTGGTCTCGTTCGGCCTCCAACTGCGCTGGTAGGTGTCGCTGTTGAGGATCGTCCGGTGCAGCCATTTCATGTCGTAGCCGTTCTCGACGAAGCCGTTGGCGAGGTAGTCCAGCAGTGGCGCGTTGGAGGGCGGGTTGGCCAGGTTCATGTCGTCCACCGGTTCCACGATTCCACGTCCAAAATAGTTGTGCCAAACCCGGTTCACGAACGCCCGGGCAAAGTACGGGTTTCCTCCGGAGCGCAGCCAGTCCATCAGCGGTTGTCGCGGGTCGGCGTAATCGGTCAGGTGCACCTCATCGCCGCCGAGCACGCTGGGGGTGATGACCCTGCCGCTGTACCGCCTTTTCTTGTTCTTCGATTTATTCCGGGAAGGTTTGCTTTTCGGGTTGGCGATGTACAACTCCTGCCACGGAACCGCTTCGCCCGCCTGCGCGCGGCGCTTGATCTCCGAGCGCAACTCCTTGCGGTTGGTTTTCTTCTCCTTGTCGTATCCGACCGATTTCTCGATCTCATTCATCAGCGACTGGTAATTCTTCGCGCCGTCACCCTTGTCGCCCCTTTGCGTGTTTGCCTTGTACTGAATCGGCTCGAAGAAAGCCTGAAACTTTTTGAAGTCCTGCTGGGTCCACTGGTCAAACGGATGCTTGTGGCATTGGGCGCACTGGATGCGCACCCCCAGGAAGGCGTGCGCGAAGCTCAACGCCTTTTCCTCCGGTTGGCGGACATTTCGCCGTGCCCAGTAGTACGGCATGCTTTCGCGCGTGTGAAACGGAACCGGCCTGTCGGTCTTGTAATGCTGGCTCATGCCCTTGGCAAACTTCATGAATGACTCCCCCTCACGCCGGCTGGTGGCCATGATGAGACCCTCGGCGATCCGGTCGTACGGCTCGTTGGTGCGGACGCGGTGGTAGATCCATTCATACCAATGCTGTGCCATCTCGTTGCGGAACACGGGGTCGTTCTGGTTTTGGGGATTATTCCCGGTGTAGTCGCACAGCTTGGTGGTCCACCACGCCGCGTAAGCAGGGCGGCTGAGCAGTTCATCAATCTTATTGGAGCGCTTGAGCGGCGATCGGCTCTTGAGAAACGACTGAATCTCCTGCGGCAGGGGGAGTGAGCCGGTCAGGTCGAGACTCACGCGCCGGAGGAACTCCTCGTCGGTGCATTGAGCCGAAGGCACGATCCCGAGTTTCCGCAGCTTAGCGACTATCTGTTCGTCCACTTTCGTCCGGGTGGCGACTTCCGGGTAGGTGTCCCCGAGGGTGTCGGATACCGGGCGGTACACCGGCACCGGCTGCACGCCGTTGTCGTAGAACGCGATGATGTGCGTGTCGCCGGGGCTGGCGGCGGAGACGAGTCCGTTCTCATCGACTGCCGCGATCGACTCGTCGTTGCTGCGGAAACGGGTCAACTCCGTGACATCCTCCGCCGAACCGTCCCGCCAATGGACGATCACCTGCAACTGCCGGGCTTGGTTGAGCCCCGTGAACTCGATCGAGCCGGGACGCACCTCGAGGCGATCAAAATCGGGAGTGGTCTTGGCGTCATTCCTTGCTCCGTCTTTAATCCAGCTCAACAACAATTGATATTCCCAGCTTCCCTTCTTGAACCGCAGTTTGCCCTTGTGCTTTTCCTGCATCGTCGGCTTAAGCAGCAAGAGGCTGTTTGCGGGGTTTGACTTGTCGACGCGGATTTCATCCTCGTCCTTTACGATCTCCTTGTGATCCTTGTCGAAGTCGTATCCAAACAGGGAGAGTTGAAAATCCCCCTTGCCGGCAAAGGAGCCGTGGCATTCCCGGCCGTTGCATCCCCGGACGCCGAGGAGCGGGACAATATGCTTGCGGAAGCTGGGCACCTCGCCGGAGCCGGGATCACCGAACCGTTCCGATGGTGTCGGAAGCGCATCAGCCTGTGCCGCCACGAGAGGCGTGGCGAACGTCATGAACACCATCAGCTTGGTTGTCAGTTGGTTCATCTTTCGCGTTGTCTTTGCCGTGTCAATTGCGCACCCAAGCAGAAGTTTAAGCTGTGATTTAATGGATGCAACCCTCTCTGTTGCAGTCAACAAGGCATTGACTGGCCACCAAGCGGCTTATTCGATAAATCTCGCCCGTATTTCACCCGGGATCGCCGCTCAGGCTTCAGTTCTTGTTATTGACAAGTGGCATGCGTCAAGCGTGTTGAGGGAGCGGAAAGTTTCCGCCGTTGAGTGGCGAATGAGAGAGCAGCCTGAACCTTGGGCGCAGTGGCGGGCCGAATAGCAGCAGGAAAGTAAGAGCCGTAGCTAGTGGCTGCGTGGATCGTATGCACCGGTTGTCGCCGGGTTGGTCAGCACCTCAAGGCTGTTGTCGTAGACCACATACTTCTCGGCAGACTTAACAACGACGCCAATGATGTCGTAAACGCCAGCGGCATAGCCTGCGGTCGTGGCAGAGGTAACAGTTACCAGATGCGTGTCACCGTCAGCCGATGCGCTGAAGCTGGTGGCAGTTGCTCCGCTCTTTCGGAGATAATACGTGAGAGTCCATTCACTGGCGGGATAGTCTGAGATGGTCTTTTTCCATTTCCATGTGACTCCGCTGGTCAGTTTCTCTGGCTCGTATGATTTCGGATCAGCCATCAACCCTCAGTTTTTAAGGCTGAAGGCTTTTATCGGCAACAGTTAAAACGCGCTTGAAAACTGCGCTCAACGGGATGACAGTCGTCTCGTTATGAAACCGCAACTGATCGCAATCGTCGGAACCGTGGTGCTGATGGGGTGTAAGTCTATCTCAATTCACCAAGCTGTCTTTGATGGAAACATCGGAGCCGTCAAACAGCACTTGGATGCTGGTGCAGAAGTAGACGCAAAGGATGACAAATTTGTCGGGACTTTTTTGCATTGGGCGGCTGCTGGAGGTCAAAATGAAATCGTCGAACTACTCATCGCCAAAGGCGCTGATGTAAATGCGACGGATGGTGATGGTGACACCGCTTTGCATCTTGCTGGGAGTACAACAGCAAGCACAGAAATCGCCGAACTGCTAATCAGCAAAGGTGCCGATGTGAATGCGATGAATCTGTCGCCGCCGGGGCGACGTATAGGCGGAATGACTCCTTTAGATATGGCGACACTTGGCAATCGTACGGAAATCGCCGCACTCCTGCGCAAACACGGCGGCAAGACGGCTAAAGAATTGGGCGTGAACTACCTGACGACGGACTCCATCCTGCGCAAAGACGGCAAGACGGGTGAAGAATTGAAAGCTGAAGGGAAGTAGCCAACCCACTTTTTGCAGCACAGTAAAAAGGCCTTGAAAACATAGTTCAATCTATTAGTTTTTTGTTTATGGTTTTTGTAAACTTACAACTAAAAATTAAACAGGGACTTGAGTCTGATTTTGTCGAAGAACTTAAAAAACATTTACCAGATACAAGAGCATTTGATGGTTGCCATGCTTTGTATTTTGGTGAAAGCCAAGAAGGTTCTGGTAATTTTGAATTTTTCAGTAAATGGACTTCAAAAGAACATTACGACAAATACATTGAGTGGAGAACCGAAAGTGGTCTTATGGGGGAAATTGCAAATAAATATTTTGAAGGCGAACCGGTTTGGAGATTCTTCAATATCGAATATGATTATAAGCAAAACTCAATCAACCACTTGAACGACTACGGGTTGTAGTACGGGGTCAACAGTTAAATCGACACTTCTTT
>CAYWMH010000026.1:0-1459 GCA_964459315.1 uncultured Verrucomicrobiota bacterium | reverse complement strand
CAATGGTCTACGGTTGTGCATTGGGAAAAATACTTCGCCTGGAGAAAAGAAAGAGGTGATTTTTCAGAATTTTCATCCTTTTTTTCTGAAGAACCCAAAATATCCACTTCTGAAGTATTCTATTAAACCAAGCCACTCCAACACTTGAACGCCTTCGGGTTATTGTTCCAAACCGTGCATAATCCCGTGGCCAGACGGCGAACGTAGTTTTCTTCCCTCTCATTTTCCTTCAAGCCCATCACTTGCACGATTGCACACCCTTCATCGCCGGACAAGGTTTCCTATTTAGTCTGACGCCAGGTGCTATACGCTGGCATCTATCCCGACTCAACGAGCTCGGAGACTTTTGCGCGAAGCGATTTTGCCGTTGCTCCGGCGTTACGCATGGCTTGGAGGCTTAGCGAGTTGTGCCGCTTTGCCAAGCGTTGGCCATTGGGATCGGTCACCAGCGGGCAATGGTAAAACGCCGGCGCCTCCAAGCCAAGCGCACGATAGATAAGCAGTTGGCGGGCGGTGCACTTTAGCAGATCTTCGCCGCGAACGACCTCGGTGATGCCCATGTCGTGATCGTCGGACACCACGGCTAGTTGGAAACTGGGCACGTCATCGTGGCGCCAAAGGATGAAGTCGCCAAAGTCGTCGCCGGCCAAAAACGACTGGCTCCCGAACCGTCCGTCCTCGAAGGCAACCGACTCGCCGTCCGGCACCCGGAAGCGCCAGTTGACGCGAGGTGCCGATTCAATATCAAAAGCAGCCGCTTGGCCAAGCGGCGGGCGACAGGTGCCGGGGTAGAGCGGTTCGTCCCCCTTTTCGTGCGGGGCCGAGGCGGCCTCCCGTACATCCTTGCGCGAGCAGCGACAGGGGTAAGCCAGGCCGGCCGATTTAAGTTGCCCTAGGATCGAGCGGTAGCGGTCGAACCGCTGGCTTTGAATGTACGGGGCGAACGGGCCGCCCCGATCCGGTCCCTCATCCCACTCGATGCCGAGCCACTTCAAGTCGTCCTGCGCGGCATCCGCAAATTCAGCTTTGCATCGCTGAGGATCGAGGTCTTCCGTCCGGTACACCAGTTTGCCGCCGGCTTGCCGCGCGCGATGCTGGGCGATCCAAAACGTCTGCGCGTGACCAAGGTGGAGCAGGCCGGTCGGCGTCGGGGCGATGCGTCCTCGGTATGCCTTCATGCAGGCTGGGGCGTGCCGGAAGCCAGCCATTCCCGAAACCCCGGCAGCGGAAAGGAGAGGAGATGCTGCAGTTTGGAGCAGTTGAGGGATGTGTCGGCCGATCTCGGCGGGCCTTCGTGCTCGCTCAGGCTGGACGGTTGGATCTGCGGATTGAGTTCCGGATGATTCGCGGCAATGGCCCGCCCGCCCTCGCGGCGGGACAGCCGTTCGCTGCCGGCGAGGTGATAAAGGCCGGGCCGCATGGCCAAGGCGAGTTCACAGACTGCTCGCGCCGTGGCCTC
>CAYWMH010000025.1:3370-15253 GCA_964459315.1 uncultured Verrucomicrobiota bacterium | reverse complement strand
GCGGTGTTCAGCAGGCCAAGCGCCACTTCAAACGTATACGGCTGGCCGTCGCGATACCCAGCCTTTGCCGAGTCGAGCGTGATGTCAAAGGCAAACGCAAACGCGTCCGCCTCCGTCAGCGTCAGACCAAGCGGGCGGTGAAACAGGCTATTGGGCCGCTCGGAATCCCACGTCACGGCCAGCGCCCCGTCGGCAGCGTTCCACTTGAAGAGCGACTCGTCGCCGTGCACTTCCCAGCCGTTGGCCAACGGGTCGACCGAGAAATCGTCCACGTGCCACGCGAGGTTTTCGGTGAGCGGGCGGACATCGCTCACGGCGTCCACTTCGGCCTTGCCGGACATGACCTCGAGTCGGACAAACTGCACTTGGCCAAGAGCAACCGGCTGGCCGTTCGCGTCGATGGCCCAGCCAATGTCGAAGCCGGTTCCGCCGCTGGAACCGGCATATAACTCGGTGAACTTGGCCAAGCCAGCATCGGCGAAGTCGGCCTTGCCCAAGGCGGGATCCACTGGCAGCCCGAAGTCGCCCGCGCCATCGGTCGGATGATAGCCGTCGAACGATGAGGCCTGCTCCGAGTCGAGCCGAAACCAGGCCTCACCGTCGGCGCTTACCGAGACTCGCGTCCCATCGCTGTCCTGGCCAAAGAGGGTCCCGTCCGTGATGCCGCCGCCACTGAAGTTGCCGTTGATGATCGTGAACCCCGCGCCCCCGAAGACGATAAAGTCGAGCCCGAACGGATTGAGAGGTTCGTCGCGAATCGGTCGGGCGAACTTCAGCGTCACTTCGCCGCCTTCGCCAAGTGAGAGTATCTGGTCTAGCTGATACGGCGGGCTGAACGGCGTGACCGGCCCGCCCCATTCTCCCGGTGTCTCGCGGGCCGGAGGCCCAAGGATGGCCGCCTTATTCGTGTAGCCTGCCCCGGTGCTCCAGTCTGTGGCGAAGCCGGTTCCCGATTTGTACGACACGACCTCGGCTGCAAACTGCGTGGCCTGTGCATCCCTTACTCCTGACAAGGCGGCGAGTCCCAATGCGATGGTTGATATCCGTTTCATTTGTCGATCTCTGGCTGTTGAGACCAACAGGGATGGGCATAAAAAAAGACCTTCCGCGTGGGAGGGTCTTGGGATTAAAGCTGCACCGTTGTGCCGGCCTCATCCTTCTCTAATGCGGAGAAGTTGGCCGCACCAGCGGCCGGACGAGCATGAACGATGGAATTGACCTGACTTCGGGCTTAACATTAGCCCGTCACAGTGGCGCAACCGTTCCCGAGTTTCACGGGATTCCTTCCGGCGTCATGATTGTCTATGGGCAAACGCCCAAGTCAAAGAACGCCGCCAACCTACCCCCCGGTTGCCGGTGGGGCAAGTCCGGAATTTTGCGTAGCCAGCCGCCGCGGCTTCTGGTTGAATCCACCGCCCATGTCAAGATTGAGCCACTCCGTCGCGGCCGCCCTGTTGGCGATGCTTCAGGCCGCGAATGCCGAGATCCTGCCGCCGGGCAACCGCCCGCTGCCGCCCGGCCACCACGCCCTCCTTCACGCCACGGTGGTCGTCCAGCCGGGCGTCACGATCGACGACGCGACGGTGGTCATCCGCGATGGCCGTTTCGTGAGCGTCACCGAGAACGGGCCAGCACCCGACTCGGCCCGCGAATGGGACATGACCGGGCTGACCCTTTACGCCGGCTTCATCGACCCGCACGTCACCGAGGCCAAGCCGGTCACGACGACGATGACGCAGAGCATCGCCGGTGTCGGCGCGACCGCGGCGGGCAAGCCTGGTTTCCCCGGCGCGCCCGTAAACGAGCGCGACCCCGGCACGACCGGTCCCGGTTCCGGCCTGACCACGATGAAACCGGAGCACGACGTCATCACCGCCTTCAGCCCCAAGCCGGACACGCACAAGACATTGCGCGCGCAGGGCTTCACCGCCGCCGTGCTCACCCCGGCCACCGGCATCCTTCGCGGTCAGAGCGCGCTCATCTCGCTTGGCCAAGGTTCGCCCAACCGACTCGTCATCAAGCCGCGCCTGTTCCAGCACATCGTGTTTGACACCAAGGCATCCAAGGCGGACGAATACCCCAAGTCGCTCATGGGCGTGATCGCCGCCATCCGCCAAACCCTCGCCGACGGGCAGCATTACAGCGACAGTTGGGACTACCACCAAGCCAATGCAGCCACCTCCAAGCGTCCGGCTTACAACCGGTCGCTAGATTCCCTCCAGTCCGTTCTGAAAAACGGGCAAACGGTTGTCATCGAGCCGGGCAGCGTGTTGATGGTCGACAAGGCGGTGCGACTCGGCGGTGAGTTCGGCGTCCGGCCAGTCATCGTCGCGACCGGAAACGAATGGCGGCGACCCGACCTCGTGAAAGCCACTGGCGCGCGGTTCATCGTGCCGGTGAATTTCCCCAAGGCGCCCAACATGCCAAGCGACACCGACTGGGACCAGGTCGATCTCGAGCAATTGCGCGCCTGGGACTGGGCACCGGAAAACCCGGCACTGCTGCAACAAAGCGGCCTCGAGATTGCCCTGACCACGCACGGTCTGAAGGACAAAAAATCGTTCCGCAAAAACGTCGCCAAGGCCATCGAGCGTGGCTTGGCTAAGCACGATGCACTCGCCGCGTTGACCACCGCGCCGGCCAAGCTCGCAGGCATTGAGGATCAACTCGGTACTGTCGAGCCCGGAAAACTGGCCAACCTCATCGTCGTCGAGGGTGACTAGTTCGACCCCGAGCCCACGTTAAAGGTCTGCTGGATCGTGGGCCGCTGCAACACTTTAGAACCGTAAATACTGGCGTGGATATATAAAAAGAAGAAAGAGGAGAAAAAGGAGAACGATGAACCTGAGGAAGAGGAAAACAAACCGGACAAGCGCTTGGCCCGCTCGCCCGTCGGGGAACTCAACTTGCTCGAACCGGAGGCGGTGCTCGTCCGCAACGCCACGCTCTGGACAAGCAGCAAGCGCGGCGTGCTCAAAAAGCACGACCTGCTCGTCGTCGATGGTAAAATCAAACAGATCGGCCGCAACCTGAAGTCACCGGAAAAGGCGCACGTGATTGACGCCAAGGGCAAACATATCACCGCCGGTCTCATCGACGCCCACAGCCACAGCATGATCCTCGGCTCGGTCAACGAAGGCACCCTGCCCTCCTCGGCGATGGTCTCGATCGGCGATGTCGTCAACTCGGAGTCGCCGGAAATCCTGCGCCAACTCGCCGGCGGACTGACTGTGGCCAATCTGCTGCACGGCTCCGCCAACCCGATCGGCGGCCAGAACGCCGTCATCAAGCTGCGGCTTGGCCAGGGGCCGGAAGCGATCAAGTTCAAGGCCGCGCCGCCCGGCATCAAGTTTGCGTTGGGCGAGAACGTGAAGCAGTCCAACTGGGGCGACAACAAAAACACGCGCTTCCCACAGACCCGGATGGGCGTCCCTGCCTTCCACGAGAACCGCTTCACCGCCGCGTGGCAGTACAACCGCGAGTGGCGGCGCTTCCGCGAGGAAGGTGGTCCACCCCCAAGGCGCGATCTCGAACTCGAGACGCTGGGGCAAATCATCAAAGCCGAGCGGTGGATTCATTGCCACTCCTACCGGCAAGATGAAATCCTTGCCTTCATGCGCACGATGGAGAAATTCGGTGTCCGGGTCGGCACGCTGCAGCACGTCCTGGAGGGCTACAAGGTGGCCGACGAAATCGCCGCGCACGGGGCCGGCGGTTCCTGCTTTGCAGACTGGTGGGCGTACAAGTACGAAGTCATCGATGCCATCCCACACGCCGGCAGCCTGATGCGTGAGCGCGGTGTGCTGGTGTCGTTCAACTCCGACTCATCTGACCTCGCCCGCCGCATGAACCTCGAGGCGGCCAAGGCCGTCAAGTACGGCAACACGCCCGAATCCGAGGCGCTGAACTTTGTCACCCTCAACCCGGCGAGGCAGTTGCGGGTCGACCACCGAGTCGGTTCGCTGGAAGTGGGCAAGGATGGTGACTTTGCGATCTGGACGAGCCACCCGTTGAGCACCGGCGCGGTCTGCCTGGAGACGTGGATCGAGGGGAAACGGTACTTCGAACGCGAAGCCACAATCCGCCTGGCCGAGGCCCGAACCAAGGAGCGGGAACAACTCCTCGCCAAGGCCAAGAGCAAGTCGAAGAAGAACAAAAAAGAGAAGAAGGACGACGATGCAAAGGATGCCCGGACCGCCTTTTTTCGGCGCGCACTCGAGACTGCGCACGGCCTCGGGGTCGTCGATTGCCACGACTGCAAAATTGAAACCGAGTAACCCAGCGAGGAAATATTCATGACATTCACGAAACTTTCAATCCCGACATTGACCCTCACTGCAGCCGCGTTGTTGGCCACTTGGCAAAGCGCCTTGGCCAAGCGCACGCTGTTCACCAACGCTGTCGTGCATACCGTTTCAGGACCGGTTCATTCGCCCGGATTTGTGCTCATCGACGGTAACACAATCAAGGCCACCGGCCCGACGGACGAGCAGCCCAACGCCGGGGAGGCGAAGGTGGTGAACCTGAAGGGGCAGCATCTCTTCCCGGGTCTCATCGCACCTACCACTGCGCTGGGTCTGGTGGAAATCCCGGCCGTGCGCGCCACGGTCGACACCAGCGAAGTCGGCGCCTACACGCCAGAGGTCAAGTCGTGGCTTGCGATCAATCCCGACTCGGAACTGATCCCGGTCGCCCGCGCCAACGGCATCACACATTTCCTGCCGATCCCGCAGGGCGGCACCGTCACCGGTCAATCCGGATTGATGGCCACGGCTGGCTGGGGGTACGAGGAGATGCTCCGCCACTCGCCGGTCGCGCTGCATCTGTTTTGGCCGTCGATGAGAATCAACCCTGCTGCGGACGACGCCAAGAAACAGGCCAAGCAACGCGACGAACGGCTAAAGAAAATCGACGATTTTTTCGAGGAAGCCCGCGCCTATGCCAAGTCACAGTCGGCTCCCGGGCATGAAGGCGTGCCGGCCTGGGACGCAATGCTGCCATGGGTGCGCGGGGAGAAACCGCTGATCATCCACGCCAACTCGCGGCTGCAAATCGAGTCGGCTCTTGACTGGAGCGCTAAACGCGGTTGGGCTCCGATCATCGCCGGGGCGCGCGATGCATGGCAGATCGCCGATCGCTTGGCCAAGTACAATGTGCCAGTGATTTTCGAGCACACGTTCACCCTCCCGCCGCGCGACTTCGACCGATACGACATCCAGTTCCGGGCCGCCGGCATCCTGAACGAGGCCGGGGTGAAGGTGACCTTTAGCGAGGGCCTTGCCCGCTTTGCCGCCGCGAACGCCCGCAATCTGCCGTACGCCGCGGCACAGTCGGCCGCGCACGGCCTGCCGCACGCCGAGGCGCTCAAGGGCATCACGCTGAATACGGCGGAGATTCTCGGCGTGGGCGCCCGGCTCGGCTCGATCGAGCCCGGCAAGGAGGCGACCTTTTTCACGGCAAACGGCGATATCCTCGATATTCGCACGCAGGTGAAACAGATGTGGATCGCCGGCAACAAGGTGAATCTCGATGAACGCCAAAAACGTCTCTACAAAAAATACCGTAATCGCCCGAGACCGGAGAAGGTCAACGTCGACAAACATCCCGTCACCGGCGAGTTACCGAGGCATTTGGACCTCCCGGTCTTTTACAAAAAGAGCACGAATGTCAACGGCTTCCCGATCGTCTCCAGCGGCAAGGTGTCCGACTACGCGCTGAAGGAGGCCGCCCATCTCGTCGAGCAGATGATCGGCCACCGGCAGGACATCATCGACAACTTGATCCTGCGCAACTGCCGGCTGGTGGTCATGGCACACGACGAGTTCACCACGCAGGTGCCGGAGCACAGCCACATGACGCCAGCCACGTTTTGGGATCGGCGGGCGCGAGGGCTTGGCTCCTCTCGTACCGACCCGGTCGTCAGTTGCGCGGAGGAAAACCTGCTCTGCTACCCCGGCGACCCGTACAGCACCGAGAATATTTTGATCCACGAATTCGCCCACGCCGTCCACCTCAACGGCATCTACGACGTTGACCCCACGTTCGATGAGCGACTCGCCGCCGCCTACAAGGCCGCGATCGCCAAAGGTTTATGGAAGGGCAAATACGCTGCGAAGAACAAGGCCGAGTATTGGGCCGAGGGAGTGCAAAGCTGGTTCAACACCAATCGCCCGCCAGATCATGACCACAACCACGTCGACACCCGTGAAGAGTTGAAGGAGTACGACCCCGGCTTGGCCAAACTCGCAAAGGAAATATTCGGCAATACCGATTGGCGTTACCAGCGCCCCTCCCAGCGCAAAGCTCCCGGCCACCTGCACGGCTTCAACCCGCTTGACACCCCCACCTTCCGTTGGCCGAAGAAGTTGCAAAAGAAATCCTCGCAGCCCATCCGCAACCAGAAAAAAACGTAACCGGCATCGCTTGGCCAAGCGCTTGGTTGACGGCTCTCGGCTTCGCCGGTACACAAGCGGCATGCGTTTATTACCCGCCCTGCTCGCTGCGATCCTCTGCCCCCTCCCTGGCCAGGCGGCCAAGGCCGAGAAACCCAACATCATCGTCATCATGGCCGACGACCTCGGTTATGGGGATATCGGCTGCTACGGGGCCAAGCCAAAGGACCTCAAGACGCCGCACATCGATCGCTTGGCCGCCAACGGGCTGCGGTTCACCAGCGGCTACTGCTCCGCCTCCACCTGCACTCCAACACGCTTCTCGTTCCTGACCGGCAAGTATGCGTTCCGCCAGAAGAACACCGGCATCGCCCCGCCGAACGGACCGGCAATCATCCAGCCGGGCGTCGAGACATTGCCGTCACTGCTCAAGCGCGCCGGTTATGCCACCGCCGTGATTGGCAAATGGCATCTCGGCCTTGGTGGGCCAGGCGGCCCGGACTGGAACGGCGACCTGAAACCGGGTCCGCTCGAGATCGGGTTCGACCACTGCTTTCTGCTGCCGACGACCAACGACCGCGTGCCGCAGGTTTACGTCGAGAACCACCGCGTGAAAAATCTCGATCCAAAAGATCCGCTATGGGTCGGCCGAAAAAAGCCGAGCCCGGATCACCCAACCGGCCTTACGCACCGGGACACCCTCAAGATGGATTGGAGCCACGGGCACAACTCAACCATCCACAACGGCATCAGCCGGATCGGCTTTTACACCGGCGGACACGCGGCGCGGTTCCGCGACGAGGACCTCGCCGACGAGTGGGTGAAACAGTCGAATCAATGGATCGAGGCAAACAAGGCAAATCCGTTCTTCCTGTTTTTCTCATCGCACGACCTGCATGTGCCACGCATGCCGCACGAACGGTTCCACGGCACGTCCGGACTTGGCTTTCGCGGGGACGCCATCGTGCAACTCGACTGGTGCGTCGGCGAATTGGTCAAGACCCTCGATCGCCTAAAGCTGTCCGACAACACGCTCATCGTGTTCTGTTCCGACAACGGCCCGGTCGGCGACGACGGCTACAAGGACGACGCGCTGGAAAAAATGGGCGACCACCAGCCGGGCGGCCCGTTCAGCGGCGGCAAATACAGCGTGCTCGAGGGCGGCACGCGCACGCCGTTCATCACGCATTGGCCGGGACGCATCGAGCCGGGCGTCACAGACGAGATGGTCTGCACGATCGATTTCGCCGCAAGCTTCGCGGCGCTCACCGGGGTCGAACTACCAAAGGAGGCCTGCCCGGACAGCTTCGATGTCATCGACGCGCTACTTGGCAAGGAAGGAGCCAAGGGACGATCGCAACTCGTCCAACAGGACAACGGCAAGCGCGGCAATTACGGATTCCGCGCCGGCAAATGGAAACTGCAGCGCCACGATGCCAAGCGCCGCCACAACGTCCAAGTCAACACTCGGTTGCAATTCCACCCCGCGCCACGCTACTCGCTCTTCGACCTCAGCAAGGACGTGCGGGAACAGGACGACCTCGCGAAGGAACACCCGAAAGTGCTGGAACGCATGAAGCAGCGGCTCCAGAAAATCATCGACTCCGGGCGCACTCGGCCGAAATGAGCGTTAGAAATTACGGCTGCGGGCAGTTAGAAAAATAAGACCTCCTGCAACCAAAATTGCCACCGCGACCAATCCCGCCCAAATCGACACTGAAATCCCAGACGTGGTTTCAACAGTCAGTTCCTCCGCTTGACCAAGCGGCGGAGGCTTCGGGGCCAAGCTGCCTGATGCGTGACCGGTGAGCAGTTCATCGAGCGTGTCGCCGATAATCTTGGAGCGGTGGACGCCCTGACCCGGGCCGCCCTTGGCCAGGATCTGGCTCATCTCGATCCGGATCTCCGGGCTTTCCGGATTGAAGCCTAACTGCGTGGCCATTTGCTGTTTCCGATCCCGATCCCACTTGAGCGGCACCATCGCACCCTGCATCCATTTACGGTCGAGACCGCATTCGCAATTCAGCCCGATGGTGTCGAGAATGGCGCTGATGCTTTCGCGGTTCAAACGGTCGCCGTGCAGCACCGGGCCGATCATCCGGCCCCGCCCATACAGGATCACCACCCGCGGCGCATCCGTCACTTCCTCGATGCCGAGGCTCCAGAGAAATGCCTGTTCGCCGTCGAATTCTCCCGGCGAAATAACCGAGACCACCGGCGGTTTTTGAATCTCCTTTTCCAGCCCGGGCAGCTTGGCGGCGGTTGCCATGACGGCCGCGTCGGCCATTGAGCGCACCCGCTTATTCGCCGCAGTATCACGACCCTCGACAATCAGCACCACGCCGTACCGCTCGAATACCTGCTCAAGTATGGCGTTGCGTCTTGGGGAATCGAGTACCGGCTCGAAGGCATCCCACGCCGTTTCCAGGACGGACTCACCCGGCTTGGCCAACGGCAGACGAAGGGTAGTTCGTTTGTCGGGTGAACCCAACACCGCCGCCGGCTCCGAGCCGTCAAAGCCGTCCGGGATGAACGCTTTGGCTTCCCCTTGGCGCGCTTGGCCAAGCGGCTGCAGTTGCGGCTTGACGTTCGAGTCGTAAAACGTGGCGGTCGAGATCGATTGCAGCGACTCGCGCTCTGCGCTTGGCATGGCGTCGCCGACAAACAGGTAAAGCCGGTACGGCTCGGAGCCAAGGTCGACAAAGCCGACATCGCGCACGTTGAACCGGCAACCAAACACCGCCAGCGGCGCGAGCGCGGCCGCGACAATCAGCAGTCGTTTCAACCAGGGAGTCACTAGCGGCTAATTCGACGCCCGAAGTTGTTCCCGGTTGACCTCGAGTGTGTGAATGACGGTCGGCGCCACCTTGGCGTTAGCTCCGTTGACCGGCACCAGTTCGACCGTCAGGTTTTCGACCACCTCCACGCCCTCGAACTCGCGCAGAATTACTTGGCCAAGCGGCCCGGCGGCTTGGGCGACGTCGAGCGATTTCAGGACTGTTTTGCCCTGCAGTTTCACGTCGAACACCCGGTTGCCCTCCGTGTCGTTCGGCAATTTTGCGAAGCCGAGGCGCACGGTGTACCGGCCGGACTGTTCCTTCTCAAGCAGCGGTACATCAAGCCGGGTCACGCCTTTAAGGGCGGAGGTGTACAGCCACGGCTTGTCGGTGCCGGCGATGGTCTTGCCAACCCAGTCGCTTTGCACGACTTCCGGCTTCCCTTTTTCGCTGAGCTTGAACTTGATGCCGTAATCCCTGAAGGCGTTGCGGCCCTCCTTGGTGTTGGGGCGCGGATACGAGAACCAAACAGAGCCGTCCTTCGCGCGCATATCGCCAGGCGCGCCGAAGTTGATTGCCAGATGCTTGACCGGCTTGGTCGCCGCCTGACTGATGAAGACTGCCCACTCCGCGTGCCCCTTTTGCGGTTTGTTTTTGAGTACAACCGTCGTCCGCAGCGAGTAGTTGCAGGTGCAGCCGGCGCTCGCCTCCTGCATGCTCAACAGGCCGTTCGCCGGAATCATACTGTTCCAGCAACCGGGCCGCATACCTCCAAACAACTGCAGGCCGCTATCCTGCTCGGTGTTCACGATCGCGCCGCTGTACGACCGGAAAAACAGGTTGTGCGGCGTGGCTGTCACGATACCGCAACTGTGTCCAGGGCGAACAAATTCCCAGTCGACGGTATCGCCGGAGATCGGGTGGGTGCGCGTCTGGATTTCGCCGGTAGCTAGGTCGCACCGGCGCGGCTCGATGTAGACCGTGTCGCCAACAATCGTCGGGCGGCGGCGGTAGTTGAGCGGCTTGCTCCACAGCAGGCTGCCGCTCTCGCCCTGCAGCACGGTGATCCGGCGCCACGACAACTCGCCCTTGTTGAACGGTCCCTCGTCGTGGTTGCTGTAATGCCCGAAGAAAAGCAGCTTGTTGTCCTGATACGCCAGTCCAAGCTTTGTTCCGCCGCTGCCGGTCAAGTCTTGCGGGCGGTTCCACAATTCCTTGCCGGTCAGGGCATCGAGGCAAACCACTCGGCGGACATCACGATCCTTCTCGGCGAGCTTCTGCTCTCCTTCCGGGATGTAACTGCCGGCGTCGATGTTGGCCTGCACGGAGTCGCGCGCCGTCTTGCGCTCGGTTTCGTTGACATCGTCCTGCAGGAAAAAGACGCGGTCGCCACCGATCACTAGCGAGATATTTGGGATTGAATTGCCGGCATGCTCCCAAAGGAGTTCGCCGGTGGGAATGTCGTACGCGAACACCGTTTCGCTAAGCATGATGGTGTCCGCGACCGCCGACGGCTTGAAGTCAGGCAGCCAGTCCGGGTAGGTGTTTATAGGGTGCCAATGGAGGCCGGCGCGCTTGAAATACTCGTACGCCCGGTCGTCCGGCCGAGGATAGCTCTTCTTGACCGATTTAAATTTGGCCGACACCGCTTTGGGCGCCTCCTTCTCGTCGATCCATTCGCCGTTCTTCACGAGCGTATTCCAGAGGTAACCATACTCGTTGGCCAACGGCGTAGCGCCTGTGCCGAACAGCCTGTTGCCATCGATGGAGATGTTCCCCCAACGCAGCGCCTTGCCGCCGGGCGCGCGGGGGACGCGAAACTCCCTCAGCGTTTGCCCCGTCTGCGCATCGAGTTGAAGCACTCGGTCGTGCGCCGCGACGAATAGCGAATGGTCGTTCGCCGTGATGTTCGAACTGTCGACATCGACCCGCACCCGGATCGCGCCTGGGATTTTGCGTTTCCAAAGGAAGGTGCCGTTGTAGGCGTCGTACGCCATGACGACCTCCATTCCCTGCACAAACAACCGACCGTTGACCGCCAGAGGGCTCACCGAGCGCGCATGCCGGTCGACCATGTGCTCCGACCCTGGCTCGCCGAACCACAGCACCCCGAGCGGCCCTTTCACTAGCCGATCCGCCGTGGAGGAAGTCTTAGAGTTGTTGCCGTACAGGCCGGTCCAGCTCCCGGCGCCGTCAAGCTTGCCTCGTGTGAATTTCAGCCAGCCGTCCGAATGGCTCACCTCGTGGGCCGACTTCGCGTTGGCCTTCAGTCCGTCGATCACGCGGGCCGCCCGCTCCTCGGGCCAAGCGGCAGTCGAGCCGAGCAGCAGGACACCACCGGCAGGCCGCAACACGCGGGCCAATTCATCCACCGGCAGGTTTACGTCGTCGCTCAGCCATGTGCGCTCGGAAACGATGAGGTTGGCGAAATAATCCGGCAACTCCGCGTATGCCCAATCGGTCGCGATTACCCGGTTGCCGTACAGCACCGACAGATACAACTCGTTCCGGATGGCCTCGAGCCGCGCGGGGTCGTGCTCGATCACGACGATGTTCATCTCCGTCTCGCGAGCCAGCGCCATGGCCAGGCGACCGTCGCGCGCCCCGGCCACCAGACACCAGCCCTTGGCCAAGCCGGAGCGTTGGCGAATCTCCGCGACGATGTCGCGCTCCGCTTGGCCAAGCGTCACCGGCTTGGCCGTCTCCGTGTGCCT
>CAYWMH010000025.1:0-3270 GCA_964459315.1 uncultured Verrucomicrobiota bacterium | reverse complement strand
CCGGCATTCAACGCCTCCTTTTCCTTCGAGACAGCCGTCAGGCGAGCGGTCGCCGCGTTGAGTTCAGTCGTGGCCTTGGCCAAGCCGTCGGCGTTGCCGGCCTTGGCGGCGGCCTTGTGCCGGTCGCGAATCTCCGCGATCGACTTGACCAGCGCGCTCTCCTCCTTGTTTAGCTTCGGCACCCCGGTGGCGGCCTTGGCATGGGCCGCGCGGTCGATCGCGTATAGCCCCTTTTGCGTCGCAAGGTAGGCCACCCCATCAGCGATCACCATGTCGATCGACGGGAAGCTGGAAAACTGGTCGCCGCGGTTCGCGCCGGAGTCGGCGTCAAAGGTGATCTTCGTATCGGCACCCTGGTTGTCGTTGCCGGCGAACAACTCACCACCCGACACCTGCACCCAAGCGCCACCGACCTTGCCGCCGGCATGGAGGAATTTCTTGAACTTGCCGGTGCGCTTGTCGAACGCCGCCGGCATGCCGCGGCCAGTCGGCACGAACAGGTTGTCGCTCGACGCCACGAGATAGCCCTGCGGTGCCATGCCGCCGTATTGATGCCCCCAAGCCTGGTCGCCCGAGGTGTCATTCAGCCAGATCTCCCTCCCGGTCTGCGCCTCCAACGCCGCCACGTATAACCCCTCGTACGGGAAAATCCCGGCGGCGAGATACAGGGTCCCGCCCTCCAGCAGCAACCCGGTCCGGATCGGCCAAAGAGAGATCATCCGGCCGTTGCCGATCACCCGCTCGCCGCTCGGGCTGGGCCGGTGTTTCCAGACAAGCGAGCCATCCGAGGCGTTGAGACAGTAAACCTGCCCGTCATCGGAGCCGAAAAACAACCGCCCCCCATCGACCACCGGTGCGAACCGGACCGAGCCATCCGCCGCGAACGACCACCGCTCCGACCCGGTGCGGGTGTCCAGCGCGTAAACGTGGTTGTCGACGTTGTTCCCGAAAAACAGCGTGCGCCCGGCCACCACCACCGGGTAGGCGCGGTCGGTGTGCATGCGCGGCGTCTCCTCGCCCGGCATCGGCCAAGCGCTAACCGGTTGGTGGCGCGAGGCGTACACCCATTGCGGGTTCAACAGCCCCGGCAACGACTCAGCGCTGACCGCCGATCGGTTGCCGTCATGCCGATACGCCGGCCAGTCAGCGGCAATCACGCCTTGGGCATACGATGCAACACACAGTAGAACCAACCATTGGCAAGATTTCATGCGCCGCAAACTGAAGCCGCCCTACCGAAAAAACAAGGAGGAATCGTCACCCCAGCCCAATCACGGACTTGCGCCTTCTGCGACGATCAACCACGCTTGGCCAAGCGATGCCCGTCATGATGAACCGATTTCTAACACTTATAGTGCTTGGCTCGCTGGCCCTTCCCAACCAGGCGGCTGAGATGAAAACACCGGGCGACCGGATGTTTGCCAAATATTTCGAAAACGAAACCAAGCGCTTTGCCAGGGACGACCTTGCCGCGATCAAGTCTCTCGATGACTGGAACGCGAGCAAGGCGGAGTACCGCCGCCAGCTCCGCGAGATGCTCGGGCTCGACCCGCTGCCGGAACGCACGCCGTTGCAGGTGAAGATTACCGGCACGGTGCAGCACGACGAATTCGAGGTGCGCAAGCTGCACTACCAGTCCAGCCCCGGCCTGTATGTCACTGGGAATCTTTATGTCCCGAAAAAACTTACCGCCCCCGCCCCAGCGATCCTCTACGTCTGTGGCCACGGCCGGGTGCAGATCGACGGCGTCAATTACGGCAACAAGACACACTACCAGCATCACGGCGCATGGTTCGCCCGCAACGGCTACGTCTGTCTCGCGATCGACACAATCCAGCTCGGCGAGCTAGAGGGCATCCACCACGGTACCTACCGCCATCGCATGTGGTGGTGGAACTCGCGCGGCTACACTCCCGCCGGTGTCGAGGCTTGGAACGGCATTCGCGCGATCGACCTGCTCGAGTCGCTGGACTTTGTCGACAAAAACCGCATTGGCGTCACCGGCCGCAGCGGCGGCGGCGCGTACAGTTGGTGGATCTCGACGCTCGACGAGCGCATCAAGGCCGCCGCACCGGTCGCCGGCATCACCGACCTGCAAAACCACGTGGTCGACGGCGTGATCGAGGGCCATTGCGACTGCATGTTTCAGGTGAACACCTACCGTTGGGACTTTGCGCAAGTCGCCGCACTCGTCGCGCCCCGGCCATTGCTGATCTTGAACACCGACCGCGATGGCATCTTCCCGATCGACGGCGTCACCCGGCTGCACGCCAAGGTCGCGCGCATTTACGAGCTCCACGGCAAGCCGCAAAACCTCGGGCTGGCCATCACGCCCGGCGGCCATTCAGACTCGCAGGAACTCCGCATCCCCGCCTTCAAATGGTTCAACAAACATCTCAAGGGCGATACCGGCCCAATTACCACATTGGCAACCAAGGAATTCAAACCGCAGCAGCTCAAGGTGTACAAGGCCGATCCGGCGGACGAGCGCACCACCACCATCCACGACTCGTTCCCGCGGATCGCATCCGGCGAAGCAACCATCGACCCCGCCGTGCTCGAACTCATCCGGCTAAAATCATTTGCCGCCTGGCCAAGCGGCGACACCGAGCTGAATCTTCGCAAAGCGTGGGGTGTCGACCACGACGGCGTCCGATTTGCCGCATACGACTTCGACAGTCAGCCGCACGTCAGGTTGCGGATGTACGTCGCCCACAAGACCGGCTTGGCCAAGCCGGAGGCGGTGCACATCGAGATGCCGGACGAAGCCGGCTGGAACCGCTACCTGAAACTTGGCCAACCGGCCTTCGCCGAACGGTGGAGCGAAGAACTCATACTCGCCGGCATCGATGCCAGCGCGTCGATCCCCGAAAAACTCAGCACCAATCTCTCGCGCCAGATGAAATTCGTCCGCGATCACCCCGAGGTATACGTCACCTTTATGCCGCGCGGCACCGGCCTGACCCGGCTCACCCAAAACGAGCGTCACATCACCCAGACTCGCCGACGCTTCATGCTGCTCGGCCAAACGCTCGCCGGCCAGCAGGCGCTTGACATTCGGCAATGCATCGCAGCCACCCGCCAACTCGACCTCTGCAGCGACGCCCCGCTCGAGCTTTGGGGCTACGGCCACACCGCCAGCCTCGTCACCGTCGCGGCGTTGTTTGAGGACGGCATCCGCAAAATCAACCTCCGCGACTATCCTGCCACCGACAAGGAACAACCGGACTATCTGAACATCTCCCGCTTCGCCACGCCCGGCCAACTGCT
>CAYWMH010000024.1:0-15301 GCA_964459315.1 uncultured Verrucomicrobiota bacterium | reverse complement strand
AAGCCGAAGTGGGCCGTCGCAGGATGCTGCGCGGTGAACGAGTCGCCGGTGACGAGTTGACGCAGATCATTACGGTTGCCCGTATGCAGTTGAATAGTTGCCCCGGTGGCTGGCAGTCCGGGTTGATCGGCAATGTGCAGGCCAATCCAGTTGCCATTAGTTTGGATCTGGTTATGCATAACAAATAACCTTTGTTGTCGTTCCTTGGCATCATACTGCACGACGAGCAGATCCGGCCGCCCGTCGACATCCACGTCGGCGAGCACCACCGATCGGGCGTCGAACTCGAACGCGGTGCCCAGCAGGAACGCCGCGTTGCTGAAGCCGGCGCGGTTGCGGTTCAGGAAGAGGTGGTTGTGCTCGAAGCCGTTCCATGAGTAGCGCGAGCCCAGACCCTGGAGCGTCCCGGAGAAAAACGTGTCCAGAGTCTCGTTTGGCTGGGAGGTGCCGGTGTAAACATCGTGGCACCAAAAGCGAGTGCAGTAGTCGAGCGCGGAGTTGCCACTGAGATGGCCGTTGGCGACGTAGAGGTCCATGTCGCCATCGTTGTCGAAGTCCGCCGAACCACAGCCCCACGACCAGCCGGTGCGGGCGACATCGTCGCCGAAGTCCGGCTGGCGGAAGCCGCCTTGGCTACCGAGGAACAGCCGGTTGCCGTAGGTCATCGGCGCGCGCATCGCATCGAGTTTTTCAAAGCCGTCGCGGCCAAGCCCGAGCCGGTCAAGACGGCGGGCCGTGGTGGAACTCATACCGACCATGTAAATGTCGAGTGCGCCATCCCCATCGAAGTCGTTCACGGCGTGGGACATCCCGAAACCGTGCCTTTGCTTCACCCACTGATCTGTCACGTCTGTGTATGTCCCCCGACCGTCGTTACGGTAGAGGTCGATTCCCGAAAAATCGCAGACTGTCAGCAGGTCGAGATCATGGTCGCCGTCGAGGTCTGCAAACGAGGCGCTGTAGGTACGGCGGTTCTGCTTGGCCAGGAGGCCGGCCGCCTTGGTGCCGTCGGTGAACTGCCCCGTGCCGTTGATCAGTAGGAGTGTGTCGGGGTAGCCGTCGTTGGCGTCGTAATACGGGGTCGGCATCGAGCCGCGCAGATATGGCTGTTTCCATTGGCCGACAAACAGGTCGAGGTCACCATCGAGGTCGATGTCGGCGGCGGTCATCGTGTGCGGGGTTTCGTAAGGGCTGTCAAAGCAGACCCTTGGCCTTGAGGTAAACCGTCCGTTGGCATCGCCCGGCCAGAGCCGAAGAAGGCCATCCTCTTTACCGGTCGAGATGAAATCGACTGCGCCGTCACCGTTGAAGTCGGAGAGAATTCCCGCCTCGCCCAGTGGTATGATGGGGTGTTCGAGCCACGACTCATGCTCGAACTGGCCGCCGCCCCGGTTGCGGTAAACGAGGTTGCATCCGGCAAGGAGGATCTCCGGCGGGCCGTCTCCGTCCAGATCGTAAACAATCAACGGACTCACACGCGGATAAAGCTTGGGATCAACCTTTTTTGGGTCGATCTGCAGTAGTTCTGTGAATGCCGGTTCGCCGGTGCGATCGGTGATCGCGGTGTCACGCACCCGGATTGTCCCGGGAATCCGCAGTCCGGTACGGGTTTTGTTTGGCGTCCATGTGACCTCGAGTTGACCCTTGACGATGGCGCGCCGCTTGGCACCCCGGTTTGTAGCATGAATCTCAAACGATACGATCGACTCCGGTGCTTGGCCGTCCCTGCTCGGGCGAAACTCGGAGTGGTGCCACTCCGTCTGAACGATTTCCCATCCGGCCACCTGTAGCTCGTTCAGTTGCACGAGGTAGGCGGAGTGATTGAGCGGGATCGTTTCGCCGTCGAGCCGTGCCTGCCGGATGCTGGGTATGCCTAGGGGCATCGGCGTCCACGTCGACGGCGTCGGCAATTCCAACCGGATAAAGGGGAACTGCCGCAGTACGGTGAAGGGCTCGGTCGAGCGTAGCCGGTCCCACAGCGCGACAAAGGCGCTCTCGTAAGCTTGGGCATCGACCTCGTGGCGAAACACAGTTTGGTCAAATCGAACCTGTTCTTCAGCTAGGGCTTGAACGGTGGGTGGATCCGGCGTCTTGAGTTGCGCTTCGCTTGGGATCGGCTTGGCATGTGGCTCCACGGCCTGTTCGTCTGGACCACAGCCCAGCAGACAGAGGCAGCTAAGCGGAACGACAAACCGGGCGGCTTTTCCAGTGGTCGATGGTATTGGCGAATTGGCTGACATCGGCGGTGAGGCTACAAGCCCCGAAAAATAGGGACAATCTTGAAAACCAAACGTTTGGCCAATTGTGGGAACTACAGTGGCTTTACGGCCTTGTCGGGGATGGGGGAGTTTAGGGATTGGGCGCAGGTGAGGGCGATGGCCAACGCGTCGGCGGCGTCCGGCTCCGGTAGCTCGGGTAACGAAAGGCGGGTCTGCACCATTTTGGCGACCGCTTCCTTTTGTGCGGCGCCGTAGCCGACGATGGCCTGCTTGACCTTGCGCGGCGAGATCTCGAACACGTCCAGCTCGGCCCGGCCTAGGACGGCGAGAGCGGCCCCTCGTGCTTGGCTCATGACCAGTGCGGTGCGGACGTTTTGTGCGTGAAACAGGCCCTCCACGGCGGCGATGGTTGGATGGGTTTCCTGGACGATGGCTTCCAGCGATTCGGAGATGAGTCGCAGGCACCGGGAGAGGGGCCAGTCGGCGGGGCAGCGTAGTGTGCCTTGACTGAGGGTGGCGGGCGTGGTTGGAGCAGTGTCGATGACACCGTAGCCGGTGCCTCGCAGTGAAGGGTCGATGCCGAGGATAACCTGGGGGCCGTCCTTTCCGGCCTGCTCGGCTTGAGCGGCGTTCTTGCCGCTGGCGATGCGCTGCTGCATGGCGGCGAGTTGTTGTGAAGTGATGCCCACCCGCCGTGCAATAAAAAACCCCGGCTCGAAAGTCGAGACCGGGGTGGATTAAAAGAGCCGTGTCGATTCAGCCCTTGCGGAGCTGTCTGAAGATATCGCGGTAAAAAACGGGGTGGCTCTCCCATGTTTGTGCGGTAATGAAATTGCCATCAACGACACTTTGTTTGTTCACCCACTTGGCGCCGGCCTGCTCGACCTCGAACCGGATGTTGCAGTAGCTGGTGAGCCTGCGGCCTTCGGCGATGCCGGCGGCGATCAGAATCTGGATACCGTGACAAATGGAGAAAATCCATTTGCCTTGCTCGTCGAACGCTCGAACGAGCCTCAGCAGATTGGTGTTGTGCCGGAGAAACTCCGGCGCCCGCCCTCCGATCAGAAGCACGGCGTTGTAGTCGGAGGCTTTCGCTTGCCGAAGTGCAATGTCTGCCTCGATAAGGTAGCCGGGGCGCTCGATGTAGGTGTTCCACCCGGGTTCGAAGTCGTGGATGACGCCATGTAGTCGCTTCTTTTTGGTAGCCCCGATGTGCGCTATCCAGCCTTCTTCCTCAAAGCGATGCTTGGCGTGAAGAATCTCGTACGACTCCCCGGAGTCATCGGTAACAATGAGGATTTTTTTGCGGCGCGCCATCGGTTGGCGGCATTAGTTGTCGTACTTGGCGCCTTGGTCGATCCACGCGCGCACGAGGCTAACCTGTTCCTTGGTCAGTTTCGGGTATTTTTCCTGCTTATCCGCCGGTGGCATCTCGTAGTCGACCACCTGATAGGTGATGTAGTAGGTTATTGGACTCTTGTCGCTTTTGCCTGGAATGATCGCCACGCCTTCGGAGCCTCCTTTAAGCGCCAGCGCGCGAGTGTCGATGCGGAACTTGCCCTTGGGGCGCTTGTCCGGCCCGTGGCAGTTGACGCAGGACTTCTTGAACAACGGCTCGATATCCTTCTTGTAGCTGACCTGTTTCTTGGAGCCCGGTGGCAGCTTGGCAGCCAGCTTGGCTATGTTGTCCTTCAGGTCGTCGATCTCCACAGGTTCGGCGTTCGCGTGTTGCGAGGAGGCAAACCCACCAATGAGCATTAATGAGGCAATGTATCTTAGCATGGTAAATAACCTTGTGGTTTCCCGTTTGAAGGCGGGGCCGGTGGTTTTACGGAAGCTGGGGTGCCAAGTCAAACGGTGCGCGTGTTGGACGCGCGATGGCACGGCCTTATTCAAGCAGCCCGCTTGACGGGGGTTAGTCCGCTGTGCGGGCGCGGTAAAAGCGCTGCTTGTAATCTGGCGCATCGATGTCCTTGATTTCCGTGCCAGTGTCCTCTGGCTTTGCCACCTCGAGTGTGTGCCAGTTCACGAGGTCGCGGGAGTACTCAACGATGTAGTTGGTTGCCTCCCCCCCCAGCCGTAGCAGCGCGCCGCCGTCCTCCACCCACCCAGCCCACTCGAGCGTGGTGGGCTTGGGGGCGCCGCGCTCGGCCGTGACCCGGTAATCGTCGAACACGAGGTAATTGTTGCCCGGGTTCTCGGGATCGCGATAAACCCAGGTCGGGCCAAGGTCGCCGAAAGCCAGCCTCGCCCCCTTGGTGGTAAGCTTCTTTTGGCTGATGATATCCTGCTCGCCGACGGAGACCGTCCAGCTGTTGGCGCCGAAATCCATCACGAAAGTCAGGTCGTACAGCGCCTCGAACTCGAAGCTGTAACCGGTCGGCAAAAAGAGGTCGTCGTCGAGCGCGTAATTGATGTTCCGGGTGACGGTGTCGAAGTCGAGTGTCACCAACCGCTGCACTTTGTCGTTGTATAGCGTCCAGCGAAAGTCGTCCCGGTGATTGTTGGTGGAGTCGACAAACATTAGGAGCACCGTGACGGTGATCCGCGTTTCCTCCGGCCCGATGCCCTTGACCGGTTGCCAGAGACTCGTGTACGTCTCGACGGCCTCCTCTGCGGGCCAATAACCGAGGTAGGCCTGTTGGCCCATGCCTTCGAAGTTGTTTTCTAACAGGCCGTTACCGCCGGTGCCTTCCCCCTGCCAGCCGCCTTGGCCGATCAGGGTGAACTCGATGTCGAAATCGTGCTCCGCCTCGAAGCCGGTGTGGTAAACCGTCCGCGCTTGGCCAATCGCGGTCACCGCCTGGCCAATCGCTGCGGCAAGCCAGATGGCGGCGATGATCCGTTTGCTGTTCCCCCTCATCCCAGGCCGCAACTCAACCCGCCATCATCGCGGGCTCTTGCTTCCGCCACCGGAAGAGCCGGAAGAGCTGGAAGAGCCGGAGGATGACGGGGGCGGCGAATAGCTCCGGCTCGGCGCGGAATAACTCCGGGACGGTGCGGAGTAGGAACGGCTCGGTGCCGAGCGCGCCGGCGGGCTGTAGGAGCGCGAAGGCGCCGGACGGGACGAGGCCGGTGGCCGGACGCTCCGCGACGGGGCCGAACGGGATGAACTGGGCGGCGAGTAACGGCTGGCCGGCGGCTTGTAACTAGGGGCCGGCCGCGCGCTGGGCAGTCGGGACGTCCGGGCGGACGACCTCGGGGTCGCTCGGCTCGGCGTTGCCCGGGGTGTGCTGTACGAGGTCGATGGCCGCTGCTGCCAGGTCCGGCTTGGCCGGGCCGAGCTGCGGCTCGACGGCGCCAGTAGCCGTGAGTTGGCCGACCGGCCCGGCTTGCGGGTGGTGTTCACCCTTGGCGAAGTACGGCTGTACGATTTGCTCGCGCTTGGCTTGGTCGGCGTGGCGCGGCTTTTGGCCGGCGCGCCGAGGGTGGAGCTGAGGGTCTGGCTGCGGCTCGCGCTTGGCTTGGAAGCCGTGCTGGCGCTGCGGCCGGGCTTGGCCGGCGAGGTGCGGCCGGGCGACGCGGCAACCGGGCGGCTGCTTCGTGCCCCGCTGTAGCTGCGGCCAAGCGGTCGGGCGACGGTTCCGGGGCTGAGCCTGCCGGTGATTTTGCCCCGGTCGGCCAAGGCGTTACCTTTCCGGGACTGCTTCAACAGGTTCCGGTCGGCCTCCGGCTTGTCCTCGGTGGTGTCATCGGAGGGCGGGTTTTTCGTGACAGGTGTGCGGCCGCCTGGTTTTTCGCCGGGTGTGTCTGGCGGGGTCGGCACGCTTGGGCGGTAGATGGCCATCGTCTTGCCGTTGGCGTCAATCTGCCCGACGCGGGCGATGCTCTCGATCTCAAGGTCGAGCTCGCGGACTCTCATTTTTTGCACCGGTTCGCGAGTCTTGTCGGCGACCATCTCCGGCGGGATACCGTTGTTGATAATTATGTTGTTGTTCTCGGTGACGTAGTTGTTGACGATCGTGGTCTCGTTGTGGATGACCGCGATGTCGGTGTCCGGCACATGGTGGCGGTGCAGCCGGCGATGCCGCAGGTAGGCGTAGTCGCAGTAGGTGAAATGGCTGTGGCCAAGACCGAAATGAAACCCGAGGCTTACGCGGGAGCCGTGCCACATGTAGCCAACCCCGAATACGTAGTTGCAGCCGGGCGGCAGCGGTGCCCAGCCGCAGTGCAGGTCGTTGTAGCGCCACATCACCCAGGCCGGGCTCCACGTGTAGCCGGGCACCCAGTACCAGCCGTGCAGCCTGGAGCGGTGCCATCGCCCGTAATGGAAAGGCGCCCAGCCCCAGCTGTAATAGGAGTGCCAATACCAGCCGACATCACTGTAAATCCATCGGCCACCCTGGCGGTACGGCCGCCAACCGGTATCGACCATCGCCACGGTCGGCCGCCACACCCAGCCGTGTGAACTGTCGTAAATCCAGTCGCCGTATGGGTCGAGCGCGCCGTGGTAGTAGTTGTTGGCCACCGGTGGTGCGTCCGCGGGCGGGGCAGGGGGCGCGGGCGGCGGCGTGCTGGCCACCGGCTGTCCGGCGGTCTTGGCCGGTTCCGGTGCGGCTTCGGCGTTTTCCTCCACCGGTTCAGCGTCGCTCTGTCGGATCATTAGCGCGACCACGCTCTCGGCGATCCCGATGTCGTTGAGGTAGATGATCGTCTCCGGCGCGATGCGATGCGTGAGTGGGTTTTGTTCCACGAAGGCCAGGAGCGCCTCGTCACCGACGCCGCGCTTCGCCATCTCCACCACGTCGGCCACTTCCGGGTGCAGTACCGCCGACGCCGGGGCGGGCGGCGCGGTGACGATTTGCGGGATCGCCTCCGGCGCGGCCTCCGCCGGGGGCGGGGCGTGATGCGACAGGTCGGCGGGCGGCCCCACGGTCGCGGGGGGGTGATTGTGTACGCGCGGGCCTTTTGATTCCCGCGCACATCCGGCGGCCAGGATCACGGTCAGCGTCAGGCTGCCGGCCATCAGGTAATGAATGTTCCTCTTCATGATTCCAGACGGTTTGCGCCATAATCGGCTAAAGTAAACAGACTCCCGGTGCCAACCGGCTATTCACCAAAACCGTTTCGGTTCGGCTCAAGGGTAACACTCCAAAACCGTGACGCAACAAACAAAACTCCCCGTTGCCTTCCGGCTTGCGTTGGCGCTTGGCCAGGCGGAGAGTCGCCGCATGCATGCAATCCAGATTCGCGGGTGGCTGGGTGTCGCGGTGTTGGCCGCCGGCCTGGCCAACGGCATGGCCGAGGAACCGGCCGCCAAGCCGGAGACGCCGGAGGCGCGGCAGGCGAGGTTGTTCAAGCAGTTCGAGTCGACGCTGACCAACGCGGTGCTGACCGGCAAGTTCACGATCACCGGCAAGCCGTCGCCGCCGCGTGAGGAGTCGTACACCATTCGCTCGGTCACGAAGATGGGGCAGGGCGACTTTTGGCTGTTCACCGCGCGCATCAAGTACGGCAAGCGCGACGTGACCCTGCCGATGCCGATCCCGGTCAAGTGGGCCGGCGACACGCCGGTCATCTCGCTCGACAACCTGACTCTTCCCGGGCTGGGCACATTCAGCGCGCACGTGGTGATCGACGGCGACAAGTACGCAGGCACCTGGGCGCACGGCCAGGTCGGCGGCCACATGTTTGGCACCATCGCCAAGGCCAAGCCGGAACCGGTCGCGACCGAGTCGCCGAAGAAGCCGGAGTAACCCGCGCGCCACTGCATGGAGTCCCGCCTCCCCAACACACCGAAGCCCCGCCGTGCGCGCGTTTGGCTGATGCGCCTCGCGCTGATGGTGGGTGTGCCGGCGCTGCTGCTCGGGCTGGCCGAGGGCGTGCTGCGCCTCGCCGGTTACGGGCAACCGACGTCATTCTTTGTGGAGTCGCCGCACCACGACGACGGCGTGCTGATTGAGAACGACAAGTTCGCTTGGCGCTTCCTGCCGTCGACGCTCGCCCGTGCCTCGCAACCAACTTTGCTCCACCGCAAGAAGGCACCCGGCACCGTCCGCGTGTTCGTATTCGGCGAGTCGGCGGCGGAGGGCGATCCCGAGCCGGCGTTTGGCCTGCCGCGCCTGCTGGAGACACTGCTTGAGGGCCGGTTTCCCGGGCGTGATTTCGAGGTCGTCAACGCCGCCGTCACCGCCATCAACTCCCACGCTATCCTGCCGATCGCCCGCGATTGCGCCGGGCTCGACGGCGACTTTTGGGCTGTCTACATCGGGCATAACGAGGTGATGGGGCCGTTCGGCGCTGGGACGGTTTTTGGCGAAAAAACCCCGCCTTTGGCCGCTTTGCGGCTTGGTTTGGGCCTCAAGCGCTTCCGGCTTGGGCAGTGGATCGCCGGCCTCGGCGGCACGGGTGGCGACGGCGGCGAATGGAAGGGGATGGGTATGTTTCTCGACCAGCAAATCGAGGCCGGCGACCCGGCGCTCGACTGGGTTTACGAGGCGTACGAACAAAACCTGTCGGACATCCTCGCGGCGGGGCGCGACGCCGGCGCGCATGTCGTGCTGGCCACCGCGGCGTCCAACCTGCGCGACTCCGCGCCGTTCGCCGGGGCCGACGCGGTGGCGGCGTTTCAGCAGGCCCGCGAACTCGAGGCGCAGGGCAACGCCGCCAAGGCACGGAGCCACTACGTCGGCGCGCGCGATCTCGACGCGCTGCGGTTCCGCGCCGATACGAAACTGAACGCGATCACCCGCGCGCTTGGCCAAGCGGCCGCCGACAATGTGACGTTCATCGATGGGCAGGCCGCACTCGACGCGCCCAGCCCGGGCGGCATCGCCGGGCGCGGGATGTTTTATGAGCACGTGCACTTCACGTTCGAGGGGAACCACCGCTTGGCCAGGCGGTTCGCCGATGGCATCGCGGCGCGGCTCGAGTCGGGCGGCACCAAGCCGGGTGGCCCGTGGCTGAACGTTGCGGACTGCGCCGAGCGCCTGGCCTTTACCGACTGGGATCGCGGAGTGGTGTTGGCCACGATCATCCGCCGGTTGCAACAGCCGCCGTTCAATCACCGGCACAACAGCGACGAGGCGCTGGGCCTACTGCGGGACGAGGCGCAGCGCTTGGCCAAGCGACTCGACCGCACGGCGGCGCTGGCGATTTACGACAACGCGCTGAAGCGTCGCCCGGACGACTGGCGGCTGTTGCAGCGGCGCGGGCTGCTGCTCTCCTCCGCCGGTCGACACGACGAGGCGGCCGGGTCGCTCAAGCGCGCGGTGGACCGCACGCCGTGGAGTCGAATTCTCCATTACCAGCTTGGCGCGGCGCAAAACAAGGCCGGTCAGTATGCCGACGCGGCGAAGTCGCTTGGCAGGGCGTTGGCACTGCAGCCGGACTTCCCCGAGGCCACCAGGCAACTGGTTCGGGCGCGCGCCGGCATCCAGTATCGCTTTGGTGAATCCGCCCGGACCGGCGGTGACGCGGCCGGGGCGCTGGCCCGTTTCACCAGGGCGGTGCAGTTGGACGATTCCTTTGCCGAGGCGCATTTCCAGGTTGGGGCGTGCCAGGTGGAATTGGGCCGAATTGCGGAGGCGACGGCCGGTTTTGAGCGCGCGGTCGCACTCAAGCCAAGCCTGCCGCAGGCGCGATTCAACCTCGTCACCGGCCTTCTCAAGCTGGAGCGATACCGCGACGCGCTCGGCCATCTCGAGACGCTCGCTGCCGATAACCCGGACGACATCCAGATACAACGCTACCTCGAGTTCGCCCGCGCCAAACTCCGCGAAGCCGCCAAGCCGGAACGGTGACGTTGGGCTTCCGCAAGCATTTATCCGATCCGTGCCCCCTCACCCTGACCCTCTCCGGAGAGGGAAGTAAATTTGAATTCTGTAGAGGTCTCTCAATGGCGTTCAAAATTTGCTTGGCCAAGCTCCCTCTCCCAGCGGGAGAGGGTTGGGGAGAGGGAGACTAAAATCCGGCGGTCATGTGGCGGCTTTTCAAGGAATGCCTCTCCTTCGCTTGGCGGGAAAAAAAGTGGTGGCTGATCCCGCTGATCGTGGTGCTGGTGCTGCTGGCCGCGCTCATCCTGTTCAGCACCGGCTCGGCGCTCGCGCCGTTCATGTACCCCTTCATGTAAGGCCGGGCGCATGCGCAATCTTCTCGGTATCTCAGCCTATTACCACGACTCGGCCGCCGTGCTGCTGGTGGACGGGCGGATCGTCGCCGCCGCGCAGGAGGAACGGTTTTCGCGCCGCAAGAATGACGAGCGGTTTCCAGAACACGCGGTTCGGTTCTGCCTGAAGCAGGGTGGCCTGACGCTGGACGATCTGGACGCGGTCGTGTTTTACGATAAGCCGGTCGTGAAGTTTTCTCGGATGCTCGAGAGCTTCTTGGCCATTGCCCCGGCCGGGTTGCCGGCGTGGCTGCGGGTGCTGCCCGGCTGGCTTTCGGAGAAACTTAACCTGCGCCAAACCATCCGCGACGAACTCGACGGCTTGGCCGCTGACTGCCCGGTTCTCTTCACCGAGCACCATGTGGCGCACGCGGCGAGCGCGTTTTATCCGTCGCCGTTCGATCGCGCCGCGATCCTTACGGTGGACGGCGTTGGCGAGTGGGCGACGACGACGATCAGCCGCGGCATGGGCGGTTCCATCGAGATGTTGCGCGAACTGCTCTTTCCGCATTCGCTCGGCCTTCTTTACTCGGCGTTCACGGCGTACTGCGGGTTTCGAGTCAACTCCGGCGAGTACAAGCTGATGGGCCTTGCGCCGTATGGAGAGCCGCGGTTTGCCGATGCGATTCTTGAAAACATGATCGACTTAAAACCGGACGGCTCGTTCCGCTTGAACATGGACTGCTTCGGTTTTCTCAACGGCCGCAACATGACCAATCGCCGGTTCGAGCGGCTGCTTGGCGGGCCACCGCGCCCGCCCGAGTCGCCGTTTGAGCAACGGCACATGGACGTGGCGGCGTCGGTGCAGGAGGTCGTGAGCGAGGCGATGCTGCGCTTGGCCACGCAGGCTCGCGAGGTGACCGGCGAAGACCGCCTATGCCTCGCCGGCGGCGTGGCGATCAACTGCGTGGCTAACGGCAAATTGCAGCGCGCCGGGGTGTTCGACGACCTCTGGATTCAGCCGGCTGCCGGGGACGCCGGCGGCGCGCTCGGCGCCGCCCTCGAGGCATGGCACCGAAGCCAAGCGGGTGAGGTAGGGGAGAACGATTCAAGCACGGGCGGGCAAACGGCAACTCCCGTTCAGCCCGCTTGGCCAAGCGAGGGCGGTGACGCGATGTGCGGCAGTCTGCTTGGCCCGGAATTCGCCGAGGCGGAAATCCGCCGGGCGCTCGAGGCGTACGGCGCGGTGTTCGAGGCCCTCGACGAGGCGGCAATGCTCGAGCGCGTCGCCTCCCTGTTGGCCGACGGCGCGATCGTCGGCTGGTTTCAGGGCCGGATGGAGTTTGGGCCGCGCGCGCTGGGCAGCCGCTCGATTCTGGGCGACGCCCGCTTGGCTTCGATGCAGTCGGCCATCAATCAAAAGGTGAAGTTCCGCGAGTCGTTCCGGCCATTCGCCCCGGCGGTGCTGGAGGAACGCGTGGGCGATTACTTCGACCTCACGGCCGAGTCGCCGTACATGCTGCTGGTGGCCGAAGTGGCGGAGGGCCAGCGACTGCCCACGCCGCCGGATGAGCCGCCCGGTTTTGAGCGGTTGAAGCATCCGCGCTCGACGATCCCGGCTGTGACGCACGTCGACGGCTCGGCCCGTGTGCAGACTGTGGGGCGCGAACGGCATCCGCTTTTCTGGCGGTTGCTTAGGCAGTTCGAGCAGCGCACCGACTGTGGCGTGCTGCTGAACACGTCGTTCAATGTCCGCGGCGAGCCGGTGGTCTGCACGCCGGACGACGCCTACCGCTGCTTCGTCAACACCGCCATCGACTGGCTGGCGATCGGGCCGTTCCTGCTCAGCCGCGAACGCCAGCCGGTTGAGAAACCGCAACCGACCTTCGACCCGGTCCCGGACTGATGCGTGCGCGATTCAAGGATACCCCGGGCGAGCGGCGGAAGTTTCTGCTGTCACTCTGCGCGATGCTCGCCCTCGTGGTGGGGGTGCTGTTGTGGCGGTCGATCGTCGCTTGGCCAGGCGCTTGGGCGGCATGGGGGGCAGTCGCGGTGCTGTTAGTTGTAGGCTTGGCTTGGGACGTTGCGGCTCGGCGCGTTCACCGGGCGGGGATGGCGCTGGGTCAAGTGATGGGCCGGGTGTTCGGCACGCTGTTTTTGCTGCTGCTGTTTTTGCTGCTGCTGCTTCCGCTTGGCCTCGCACTCCGGTTGTTCGGTAAAGACCTGCTGCAAATGCGCCGCTGGCCAGTCGATGCCAAATCGTACTGGAAAACCTCCCGCCCACCCGGCTCACTCGACCGGATGCATTGAATCTGCAGATAAAAACTTGTTACTGTGCCGCGTTTGACAGGAGGCGCTTGGAGATGGTGAGGCTCGGCGCGTTCGCATCGGGGGTGGCCTTGGTGGTTTCGCCGTCCGGCCAGCGCACTTCCAGTTCCCGGATCGGCGTGGCGGCGGTGTGGAAATAAACAACCGGTGGCGACTGCGAAATGTAGCCGTTCCCGGCGGTCATCTCCGTGGCGCGAACGGTTCCGTCCTCGTAACGCGCGATCACTTTCGCGCCGATGCCGCTTTGGTTGCCGGGTGTGCCGTTCAACTGCACGGCGAACAGCGGCTGGCCGCTCCCCCGGTTTTTCCACGCCAACAGCTTGCCGTCGTTCTGAGTGACGACAAGGTCGGGGCGGTTGTCGTTGTCGAGGTCGCACAGGGTCAGCCCCTTGGCGTCGCCGTCGACGATGAACCCGGTCTCGGTGGCGGGCTCAACGCGGAACGCGCCGTCCGCCCCATACTCAAGGATCACCCCGATGCCGCCGCGCCACAGGCCGGTCTCCGGCTCGCGGGTGTACAGGTTTTGCACGGCGACAACCTCGACGAGTCCGTCGGCGTCGATGTCCGCCGCCACGACGCCGTAGCCGGGCGCGGCCTGCGCGTAGCGGGGCAGGGGACGAAACTCGAACCGCCCGGTGCCGTCGTTGATGAGCGCGCCGGACTCGAACGCGGTTGCCTTGAACCGGTCGGCGTCGGCGAGGCGTTGTTCAGTGTATTTCTCCGGGAGATCAGAGGACGCGAAGGCGCGGTAGGTTCGGAACTTGTCGCCGAGGGACGGCATGCAGTGCGTGCTGCAGCTCTTGCCGCGGACCGGCACGAGGCCGCCTTTCTTGTCCTGCTTGGCCTCGATGAGTCGCTTGATGCCGTTGCCCTCCATGTCGCCGTAATAAAGCAGCGACGGCTTCTTGGGCGACGGTGTGCCGTACTTGGTGTTGAGGCCTACGTTCATCGCGATGTAATCCATGTCGCCGTCGCGGTCGAGGTCGACCGGGGTGATCGAGTTCCACCAGCCGAGCCGGTCAGCCAGCCCGGCCTGTTTCGTGGCATCGGCGAGTTGGCCGCCGTTGTTGAGGAAAACCGCCACTGGCCCCCACTCGAGGGTGACCAACAAATCCTGCCGGCCATCCCCGTTGGCGTCGGACCACAGCGCGGAGGTGACGAGGCCAATGCGCTCCAGCCCCGGCGCGACGTCGAGCGTCACATCGGTGAACCGGCCGTCGTCGTTGCGCAGCAGGCGGCTGCGCGGCGTCTCCGGGTATCGGCCCGGTATGGAGCGGCTGCCGATGAACAGGTCTAGGTCGCCGTCGCCGTCGTAGTCACCGGCCACGGCCGTAAGGCTCGACTCCGCTGCGGGGGGGAACGCCGACGCATCGGCCCGGGTGAAGCCGCCCTTGCCGTCATTGAGGTAAAGCCGGTCGCCCAGCACGGCTGCGCCCGGTTCGCACTCGATCCCGCCGCTGGCCACAAGCAGATCAAAATCGCCGTCGGAATCGGCGTCGAGCCAGAGCGCAGCCATGTCCTCGGCGGCCTGGTCGGCCTCGAGCGCTGGCTGCGCGGTTTCACTTGGCTGAAATGTCCCGTCCGCTTGGCGGAGGAATACTGCTCCCGCTTGGCCAGCCGCGCCGCCGGCAAACAGGTCATGGTCTCCGTCCCCGTCGGCATCGCCCCAGGCCAGACTGCCGCCAAGCTGCGACAGTTTGCCGGGCAGCAAGGGCTGGCGGGCGTAATCATCGTATGGTTTTTCCTTGTGTTCAAAGGCCAGGCCGACTTGTTCCGCGACCTCCGTAAAGAGGGTGTCCGGCGCGCTTGGCTTGCCCGGCAAGGGGGCGGGGCCGCCGCTTGGCTCGGTGATTGTGTAACGCCGGTTGGCGACGAGGTCGTTGAAGGTTTGCACCTGCCCGCTTGGCCAACGGACGCGCAGCGTGTCGATGATTTCCGCTTGGCCAAGGCCGAAGTGGACGTCGGCCTCGTTGCAGGAGAGAAAGCCGGTCATCGGGTTGGCCAGGCGAATCTGTTTGCCCGCTTCGCTCTCCAATTCGACGACGGCCCCCAGCCCGGCGAGGTTGCCCCCGGCACCGGCCAGGCGGACGACCACGCGGTGGCCTTCGTGGCCCAGGTTGCGGTAGATGCTCGTCGGCTCGTCGATGTTGGCCACGACGAGGTCGAGGTCGCCGTCGCCGTCGAGGTCGCCGTAGGCGGCGGCGTAGCTCATGCTTTCGTGGGCAAGCCCCCACGGCTTCGCGGCCAGGTCAAACTTCAGGTCGCCCCGGTTGCGGAAGGCCAGGTTGACCTCTTTCATCGTCGGCTTTGTCTTCCATAGTTCCCACTCGGTCTTGCCGACGAGCATTTGCGGCGTGACCGTGATATCGGCGTCGGTGATCATGCGCGAGGCGCCGTTGGTGACGTAGACATCGACTAGGCTGTCGTTGTCGAAATCGGCCAGCTTGACGGCCCAACTCCAGTCCGTCCCGGCCAGCCCGCACAGGAAGGCGGTCTCCATGAAGCGCGCGGTGCCGGTGTTGAGGAAAAGGTTGTTGCGCATGATCTGCCGTGGCCAGGCGTTCTCAAGGAACCAGCGCCGGTCGCCCATGTCGCCCATGGTGACCTTCGACTTGTAATGTGTCGTGGCCGCCATGTCGGCGACGAACAGGTCGAGCCGCCCGTCGTTGTTCAGGTCGGCGCAGTCCGCGCCCATCGACGACCAGCT
>CAYWMH010000023.1:0-15713 GCA_964459315.1 uncultured Verrucomicrobiota bacterium | reverse complement strand
CCATTATTATAGGCTTTTCATGTTTTATAAAACTGTGTGTTAGTCGACCTGATTCTATATCCCAAACAGCCAAGTCCGCGCCACCAGTAAAAGTTACATACTTGCTTTGGTCTGGGCTAAACGCCCCTCTCCAAACATCTGCATTATGGCTCATTACTTTACCATATTTATTCAATGTCTTAAGATTCCAGAGTCTGAGTGAACGATCTTTCGACGTAGTAGCAACTAATGTTTCATCTGGGCTAAACATTGCTTCAAATACAGCACCTTTGTGGTCGCTTTCATTTTTAAAGATTTCATCCCCTGTATTTCCGTCGTAAATAACTAGTGATCCCATTAAGTCACCTCCACCATGTAAAATTAGATAATTCCCAGAAGGGGAAAAGCGACATTGATTCCAATAACTGACTTCTTCTTCAGGAGATGAATATATGAGCTTTGTCTTTTTGTTATCCAAATTGCTATAATGAAATTTATAGGAGGATTTGTTGATTCTTTCAACGATAGCAACTTTTCTCATTTTAGGATGGATTCTTACTTCCCAAATATCACCATCGACTTTTAATATGTTATCCCTTTCGCCGTTATCATTAAGATGAAAGACTTCACCTCTGCTTGTTCCAACAAGCAAATCTTTCAAATCATTTGAGATTGCTCCAAAAAGAGCAGGAGATGGGGTTGTTTCTATCCTTCTTATCTCTTTTCCTGTTCTTACGTCGTAAACTATAGCTCCATCCCATTTTCCTTTCTTTTCTTTTCCGGAAACAACAATGTGTCTTCCATCTAGAGAATAATTCACTGACTCTGCTATGTCTAAAATCGGAGTTCTAAAAAGTTGCTTTTCCGCATGTAAATCATAGACACTTACAAAAGATTTACCTTTTTCCTTATGCAGTAATGCGACTGTATGCAAAATTGGTTCATATATAAAGCCTCTAGGGTCTAGAAGCGTATGAGCTTGAGTGTCAATAACTGTGCCTTCATAACTTGCTATATTTTGAGTATCAGTGATTGAAAATGCTCTTTCTAAAAGAATTGGATAATCTTGGTTTTTATTAAACGAGCTTGTTAACAATGCTATTGCGTTTTGCGGCTCGTTGAGATCGAGTAGTATTTCACTTTCCTGCAATTTGGAATCGCTCAGAGAGTTTTTAGCCGCAATTTCGGAGGCAACAGCGCGTTGCTCTGATTGGGTCGCTTGGTAGGCCATGACGCCAGCGAAAACAGCGAGAAGGAAGAGGACGCCGGCGAAGACTTTGTTGCGCTTGGCTGATTTTCTTTGGATTTCGGCTCGTTGTTTTTCGGCTTCGGCCAGAGCCTTCGCCTGTTCCAATTCGCGTTTTCGGGCTTCCTCCTTGGCTTTTTGTTCCGCCTCAAAATCCTCCCTTGAGTCGTCGAGGAAGCGCATGGCCAGTTCAAAGCTGTCGTTGATGCGGGTTCCCCAGTTTGCGTTCGGCTTGTTGGTGTCCCGCCACGACAGGGCGATCTTGAGGTCGGGATCGCGGTAGAAGCCGGCTTCGCCCCGGTTGTGCAGTTGGGCGGTTTCGCAGAGCCGAACGTAAATTCGCGCGGAATCAGACTCCTCGTTTACCCAGTTTTTCAGGCGCTGCCAGACGCGCATGAGGCTTTCGTGGGAAATATCGATGATGATCTTGTCGTGTATCCTGACGTTTTCGCCCGGCATGATGAACGTCCGGCCGGTTGGCCGGTAGGCGTCAATCACGGTCAGCATCTTGTCGCGTTGGTGGCCCGTGATTTCGTCGATCTCTCCAAACGGCAGGGGGCGGCGTATCCCGCGACCGTTGGCCTGTTTCTCGGTGATCGCCTTGAACAGCTTCATGCAGAGCAACCGATGATCGTCATCGGGCAACTCTTCATAAACCTCGTCCGCATGGCGTGACAAAGCTTCAGTCATTCGACCAATGGCGTCGTAATCTTCAAGATCCAGTACCTTGTCTTTTTCAGAATTCGTTTGCCAATAGTCCCACATGCGCATGAGGGCGTGTTGCAGGATGGGCAGCTGATCCGGATCATCCCCAATATCATTCAGCAACTGCTGTTTCAAGCGGGGGGAAATCTCTGCGCCGCCAACCTTAACCGGCCCTTCAATGGCCCGCGCACGCTGCTTGCGATTGAGGCGGGGGATCAGATATTCGCCCTCGTTGACCGCCTCGGCCAAGCCATTGAACTCCGCACAGTCGCCCAAGAAATCAGAACGCATTGTGAGAATGATGAAGATGGGAATGTCTGTTTGGCGGGCGGTCTCCAGCAACAACTGGATGAAGTGGGAGGCTTCCTGCCCTGCCTTTTCGCCGCCCTGGCGGAAGCGGAAGATTTCCTCGAACTGATCGACCAGCAGAAGCAGGTTGGAGCCTTCCTCGATGTTGGATTGCCGGTAGGCCTCGATGAGTCCGAGGCCGCTGCGGCTGAGCGTGGCCCGGGTCTGCAGGATGTTCTCCTCGTTGACGTCTCCGAACAGGTTGGACTCGACCAGGGCCTGGGCGAGCTTGGTCAACGGATCGCCGCCGGGCCGCATGATGGACAGTTCCCAGGCGATGGAGGTGCTGGTCATGGTGCCGCCGTGCAGTTCCGGCAACAGGCCGGCCCGGACGAGGGAGGATTTGCCGCTGCCGGAGGCACCGACGACGGCTAGGAACCGGGTGCTGCCCAGCCGCTGCAGCAACTGGGCCACCTGTTCCTCGCGCCCGAAGAACAAGTAGTTTTCGTCGAACTCAAACGGGCGCAGGCCGGGGAATGGATTGCCTTCAAACATGGTGGTTTAATCGTTGCTCTTGACCTTGTTGATGAAAGAATCGAGCGGGCTTAAGTCGCCGTCCTGGATCTGGATGATCTCGGCCAGATGTGAGCGGTAACGCTCCTTGTGTCGGGAGTCCGGCGGCGCGATGAGGATCACCTTTTCGCGGATGGGCAGAGTACGGCCCTGGCCGGAAGCCTTGATCATGTTGTTCAGCTTCATGTTCACCCATTGCCGGGTGGCCGAGCCAAAATAGATCAGCACAGAGTCGCAGATTCGCAGGTTCTCCATGTGTGCCTCGGAAACCTCGGCCTCGGTTCCGGTAAACACGGGTATGACCACCTCCAGCCCCTTGTCGAAGAGGTAATCCTCGATGGCCTCGATCTTGTCCTCGTCGTCCGGTGGCGCCATCAGGTACACCACCCTAGGCCCCTGGCCCGACTCATCCTGCATCGGGGTGTCGACGCGGCTCTTCTTCTCTATGAAATGGTCGATGACCAGTCCCTTGAAAATCTCGAACGTGCCCTCGACGAAATCCGTTTTCTGGTACGTGGCGGGGTCGACCCGCAGGCGCTCGACAAAGTCGGTTTGTTTTTCCTCGGTCACCTCCAGTTCGTTGGGCAGCCAGACGAGGCGCTCGATGCCACGTTTAGCAGTCTCGATCGCGGACAACTTGATCTGGGTCTCGATCACGGATTTGTCGCCGGCCTCCGGGATCATGCCGTAGCTCGCGCCGAGCAGGTGGATGGCCACGTCGGCCCGTTCCATGAACTGCCCCACCTTCGACTCGACCTCGGCGGCGTTCATCGGCAACTGGCTGTCGGGCAGGATCAAATGGCCCCGCTCACGGAGGTCGCGGGCGATGTTTTCGCGTTCCTCGATGCGGTCAGCGGTCACGGTGGCGAGATAAACCGTCTTGGCTCCCTTGATCGGCGTTTCAGCCGGCGCATCCTCCGCGCCGTCGCGGCCACTTTTTTTCAGGATCTCACAGATCTCATAGGCGAGGTCGTAGATGCGACTGAAGTAATTCTGCCGGGCCTCCTTGCCGAACGCCTCGTTGTACTCGACCACCTTCCCGGAGTTGTCGTCGAAGTCGTAAAAATTGAAGCCTAGCACGCTGCCGAACACCCGCCGCAATTCCGGCTGCACCTCGTCGGGGTCGTACGGAGTCTTGACCACCTTCAGCACGCGCGACTTGCCAGCGATGGCGATGCCCCCGCTTTCCTCGGCGTTGCGGTAAAACTCGGTGATCTCTTTGTTGCACCATTCGGACTTGATGTATCGGGGGCTCAGGACCGACACCATCAGTTTGGTGTTGCTGAATTGATCGACAATCTGGTCGTCAAATATGTCGCTCCCGGACAGTTTCTGGTCCCGCCAGATCTTGGGCTTTTCGCCCATCAACTGAGCCAACCGATTATCCAGGATACGGTGAAACTCAGTGATCCACCCCTTCTGGTCCTCCGAAATCGGGAGGTCATCGATATGCGCGTAGCTGATGAACAGGTCATTCATGATCCGGCCCGTTGGTTGAACAGGTTGATGGCGAGCCATTGAACGGAAGAGGCGCGCTCGGGTCAACATTTAACGCCAGAAAGTATCAGAGCCATGCCGGAGCGGGAAAAATGGGGGATGCCGCGGCGGATTTTTGCAGAGGAAATGTCACCCGCGCTTGGCCAAGCGCAACGGGGTCGACTTTAGCCAGGCTACGTGCCAAGAGTTTGCGCCGAACCTATGGACACACGATTCACTCATTGGATGGGCGCCGCTGCGCTCGCTTTTTCACTCTCATCGCTTGGCCAAGCGGCTGAAACACTACCCGATCCCGATGGCAAACCAGCGGACATGTCCAAGCCGGTGCAGGTGTACATCCTTCTTGGCCAATCGAACATGCTTGGGTTTGGCACGGTGAAGGGCGACAAGGAAGGCACGCTGGAGCACGCGGTGAAATCCAAAAAAATGTACCCGTACCTCGCGGATGACGCCGGCAACTGGACCGTGCGCAAGGACGTGCGCAACGTGCGTGTGATGGGCAGCGGCCTCGGCGGCAGTCGGCAGTTCAACAACGAATGGATGACCATCAAGGGTGGCCGGATTGGGCCGGAGATTGGCATCGGGCATCACGTGGGCGAAGCGACCGATGCGCCGGTGCTGATTTTGAAAAGCTGCATCGGCAATCGCGCGCTTGGTTGGGATCTGCTGCCGCCGGGTGGGGACGGTTTTGAGTTCACCGATTCCAAGGGCGTGACATGGGTGCATCCCGGCTACAAGGGTTCGCCGGAGCGATGGAAAAAAGGCGAAGAGCCGAAAAAGATCAACTGGTACGCTGGAATGCAGTACGACGGCGACGTTGCCCGCGCGAAAAAGGTGCTCTCAGAGTTGGACAAATTTTATCCCGGCGCGAAGAGCTTCGAGATCGCCGGCTTCTTCTGGTGGCAAGGCGATCGCGACGGCCGCAGTGAGGCGCTCTCGAGTCGTTACGAGAAAAACCTCGTGCATCTCATCAAGACGCTCCGCAAGGATTTTAACACGCCCAAGGCCAACTTCGTTTGCTCCTCGCTTGGCCAAACCAAAAAGGGCGCCACCGATGGCGGCGGTAAAATCCTCGAAGCTATGCTCGCGGTGGACGGCAAGTCCGGCAAGTACCCGGAGTTCAAGGGCAACGTCGCCAGCGTCTACACTCACCCCCTCTCCAAGGGCGGCAGTTCCGGCGGTCACTACAGCGGCAACGCCGAGACCTACATGAACGTCGGTGAAGCGATGGGCAAGGCCATGGTGAAGCTGCTTAAGGCCGGAAAATGAAGAAAACGATCCTCGCTCTCGTGGCCCTCCTGCTGTCCCTCACGTTCCCCGTGACTGCAAAGCCGCTTAAGGTGTACCTGTTGGTCGGACAGTCGAACATGCAGGGGCACGCAGCGGAACGGACGCTCGCGCACCTTGGCATGGATTCGAAAACCGCGCCCTTACTCAAAGCGATTCAGAATGCCGATGGCACGGCGAAGTTGCAGCGGAATGTTTGGATTTCATCGGTCGACACCTCGGAGGAATCCGGTGTGAAGCAGGGACAGTTGACGGTCGGCTACGGGGCCGGCGGACGTGGGCCAAAGATTGGACCGGAGCTAACCTTTGGAATTACGATGCAACGGCATGTGAGTGAGCCGATTTTGTTGATCAAGACCTCGTGGGGCGGCAAGTCGTTGAACACGGATTTTCGCCCGCCTAGCGCGGGGGCGTATACATTTAACGAGAAGCAGATCGAAAATTTCAAGAAACGCGGCAGGGACTTGGCTGAGTCGCGGAGGGAGAAGGCGGAGCGCTCGGGCGTTTATTATCGGCTGATGTTGGCGCACATCCGTAAAGTGCTGGGCGATATCAAGCGCGTCTACCCGAACTATGATACCAAGTCGGGCCACGAACTGGCGGGATTCGTGTGGTTTCAGGGATGGAACGACATGGTCGATAATGGCACCTATCCCACGCGCGGACAGCCGGGTAGTTACGACGCTTACAGCAAGAATCTCGCGCACTTCATCCGTGACGTGAGGCGCGATTTAAACACGCCGAAGCTCCCTTTCGTGATCGGCGTGATGGGTGTAGGCGGGCCAATTGCCAAGTACGGGCCAGAGCAGAAACGCTACGCCGGCATTCACGGTGAGTTTCGCAAGGCCATGGCCGCGCCCACCAAGCTGCCGGAATTCAAGGGGAACGTCGCGGCAGTGTTTACGGAGAACTACTGGGAAGAGCAACTCTCAGAACTGGTCGATCGCCGCGGAAGTATCAACGCCAAGCGCCGCGAGCTGGCCAAGGATCAATCGCTCACTCGTGAGCAACGCGACAAAGCGATAGCCGATTTCACCGACGAGTTATTCACGAAGGAAGAGTTGAAAATCCTCGAGGTCGGCACCTCCAACGCCGCATACCATTACCTCGGCTCAGCCAAGATCCTCGGCCAAATCGGCAAGGCCTTCGCCGATGCTATTGAAAATTTCGAATAAACACATGTCTAAACGCGCACTTTGTTTCGTGCTCCTGACGTTGCTTGCCGTTAAAGCGGTTGCGCAGAATAAATCGTCAACGGAATCCGATCGTACCCGCGTGATGCCCAACCGCCATGAGGGAGTCATCCGCGAGCCGCATCTGCAGTACACGCATGTCGACGAGCGCCGGAAGCGTCGCCTGACGCTGGACCTCTATCGCCCGTCAAAGGGCGAATCGGCGCGCCCGGCGATCGTGATGTTTTTCGGTGGCGGATGGATGAACGGCCGGCCGGGATTGTTTGCCGCCTTGGCACAGGCGTTGACACAGCGGGGCTATGTTTGCGTGGTACCGCAATACAGGTTGAGCGGAGAGAAACCATTCCCGGCCGCGGTGCACGACTGCAAGGCGGCTATCCGCTGGACTCGAAAAAATGCCAAGCGGTACAATATTGACCCGGGGCGCATTGCCACCATGGGCGGCTCGGCCGGTGGTCACCTCGCCGGGTTCATGGCGGCGAGCAATGGGGTGAAACGGTTCGAGGGGAAGGGCGATCATCGCAGCGTCTCCTCGGACGTCCAGGCAGCGGTGGTGATGTGCGGAGCAATGAACTTTCTCGAGCCGTTCATCGTGGAGCGACTGGAGAAGGCGGCCGGCACACTGCGAAGCGATGCTGTCATTGACTTCGTGGGCGGAGCACTTCCGAGCCAGAAGTCCGGCATCTACCAGGAAGCCTCACCCGTGACACACGTCAGTAAACGCACGCCACCGATGCTGTTCATCGATGGCGAACTGGATAAACCGGGGCTTCGATACGCATCGTTTTGGCCAAGGCTCGATGAACTGAAAATCCCGTACGAGTTCATCAAGATGCCCAAGGCGCCGCATCCGTTTTGGAATATGCGCGAATGGTTCATCCCGACGGTGGATGCGACTGATTCATTTCTGAAGAAGAATATCCGGTGATTACTTTTTGGCCCGCGGCTGAAGAGTGATCTGCGCTCCGGGCGTGCTCCATGCCACCTCTTTTTTATCGATAACGAGCGTGCGGGGCATCAGCTCGATCTCGTGGTTAAGTAGGTTCATTGTCACGATGCCGGGGAAGAACATCAGGTCCTGATAAATGCATTCACCGAATGGCACGGGAAACGATTTTTGTTTGAGTTCCTGACTGCTCTCGGGCGTTTTGTCCATCGGCTGGGCATTGCGACCGGGTTCGTCGAACATCACCTCACCGCTGGCGAGCCCGTCCGCGCTTGCGCCCTTAAATACGACGCGAAAGCCGTCGATGCCTAGCGCTGACTGGCGGATGGTCATCACCGGGCCACTGACTGCAGCGGCATCAAAACTCACCTGCCACGGGCCTTTACGCTCGCGCAGGTGCTCGATGCCGTAAAACCCGGCGATGTAAAGCAACAGTGTGACGACAAATAGTCCACCAAGAAACCGCCAAGGGATGTTTGCCTGCATCCGATCCATCCGCGCTGACCGTTCCGCTTGGCCAAGCGCTTGTCAAGCGACCCTTTCATCCGGTGACGTTGGCTTGTTGCGGCCGGTGGTTTTCTGCATCCTCCCCGGCCAAGCGACGCCGACCGCTTGGCTAAGGGAATGGAGTACACCATCGCCACATTTTATCTGTTCGCGGATCTGCCGGATTTCGAGGCCAAGCAGGCTCCGATCAGAGAGTTCTGTAACGGCCGATCGGTGCTTGGCACCATCATCCTTGCGCCGGAAGGCATCAACGGCACCATCGCCGGGCCAAGCGAGGGGATAACGGCGACGCTCGATTTTTTGCGCACCGATGAGCGCCTGGCCAAGCTGCCAAACCGGTTGTCGTACACGGACCGCAAAACGTTTCACCGGATGCGCGTCATCCTTCGACCGGAGATCGTGACGCTGGGCGATCCATCCGTGAATCCGAACGAGGCGCTTGGACAGTACATCGAGCCGGAGGACTGGAACGAACTGATTAACAACCCGGATGTAACATTGATCGACACGCGCAATCACTACGAGGTCGAGGTCGGGACGTTCAGAGGCGCGATCGACCCGAAGACGGGGTCGTTCGGTGAATGGCCGGCATTTGTAAGAAAAAACCTCGACCCGGAGACGCATCCGAAGATCGCAATGTTTTGCACCGGCGGAATCCGCTGCGAAAAGGCCTCGGCGCACCTGCTGAAGAACGGTTTCAAGGAAGTGTTCCACCTCCGGGGCGGGATATTGAGCTATCTCGAGAGCGTGCCGGAGGCTGAAAGCGCCTGGGAGGGCGATTGCTTTGTGTTTGATCACCGGGTGGCGGTGAAGCACGGCCTGGATCAGGGCGACTTCGAGATTTGTTTCGGCTGTCGATGGCCAATCTCCGAGGCAGACACCCGGTCGCCGCAGTACGAACCGGGAGTGTGTTGTCCGCGGTGTGCTGATGAGTTGACCGACGAGCGTCGTGCCCGCCTCCGCGAACGCCACAAGCAGGTGGTGCTCGCCCGCGAGCGCAATGGCACCCACATTGGCGAGCAACCGAGGCGCAAGCCCAAGCGCGAAAAGCATCCGGAGAAGAATGCCTGAAGCCGACCCACAGATTTTCAAATGGACCTGGTGCCTGCTGCCCGTGATCGCGGCCGTGATTGGCTGGGGCACAAACTACCTCGCTGTGCGTATGCTATTTCATCCGCGCGAGGAAAAGCGAATCCTTGGGCTGCAAATCCAAGGCGTGTTCCCCAAGCGGCAGCAGGCATTGGCGGAGAAGCTCGGCCAATTGGTCGCGCGCGAGCTGTTCTCGATGGAGGACGTGCGAAGGCATCTGGAGGGGGACGAGTTTGTCGCGCACGTCACCAGGGTGATCGAGGCCAAGGTGGATGAGTTTTTGCAAAACAACCTGATGGAGGCGATCCCGATGGCGGCGATGTTTCTCGGGTCGGACATGGTGGACAAGATCAAGCATTCACTGGTCGAGTGCCTGGCCCGGGCCGTGCCGGAACTGGGCGAACTGTTCATCGGCCACCTCGAGAAAAACATGGATGTCGAGGCGGTGGTCCGCGAGAAGGTGGCGGCCTTTTCCAGCGACAAGCTAGAGGAAATGCTGCTTGGCATCATGCAGCGCGAGTTCCGGTTCATCGAAGGGGTTGGCGCCGTGCTCGGTTTTGTAATTGGCTTGGTGCAACTGGGGATTCTATGGCTGTTGTAGGCAGACAACCGTGTTACGGCGTGGTGATTATCGAGTAGTGCTTCCCCAAACCCCTCAAAGACAAAAAGCCCCGCACTTGGCGGGGCCTCGGAAATCCGTGTTGGCTGCGCTTGGCTTACGCGGCGGCGTTGGCGCGGCTGGCGAGGCGCGACTTTTTGCGGTCGGCCTTCGCGGAGTGAATGACGCCGAGCTTGGCCGCCTTGTCAAACGCGGACGCCGCCCCATTCAGAGCGGTCTGGGTGGCCTCCTTGTTGCCGGCCTTGATGGCATCGTCGAGCCGGCGCTCGGCAGTCTTGAGGGTGCTCTTCACGGAGCGGTTGCGGGCCTGCTTGGTGGCGTCACTACGCATCCGGCGCTTGGCTGACTTGATATTTGGCATCGTTCAAAAAGTTCGCTGAACCAGCGAAAAGGCCGCGCAACCTACTAAAATCCCTCCGCTTGTCAACCGGTTTGTTCGGTTATTTCAGTTAAAAATCACTCTGCCGTGTCGGCCAGTTGTTCCTGCAACTGTTGGGCGATTTGGGCGAAGACCACAGCGGGGGGGGAATCGGGCTCGCCCACGGCCACCGGCACGCCGTCGTCGCCGCCCTTGCGAATCTCGGTGAAGAGCGGGATTTCGCCCAGGAACGGCACGCCCTGGCGCGCCGCCTCGTCCTGCCCGCCGCCGTGGCCGAAAATCTCGACCCGCTCGCCACCGGGCGCGGTGAAGTAACTCATGTTCTCAACCATCCCTAGAATCGGCACGTTGACCTTGCGGAACATCTCGATGCCCTTTCGGACGACTCCGAGCGACGCCTCCTGCGGCGTGGTCACGATCACCCCGCCGTCGAGCGGCACGGTCTGGCAGAGGGAGAGCTGCGCATCGCCGGTGCCGGGCGGCAGGTCGACGAGCAGATAATCCAGCTCTCCCCAGTCCACCTGCATGACGAATTGCTGGATGGTCCTCATGATCATCGGCCCGCGCCAGATGACCGGCTGGTCATCCTGCAGCAGGAATCCCATGCTCATCAGCTTCACGCCATGGCTCTCGAGCGGCACCAGTTTTTCCTCACCGCCCTCGGTGACGGACGGACGCTCGTTGACGCCCATCATCAGCGGGATGCTTGGCCCGTAGATGTCGCAGTCGAGCAGGCCGACCCGCTCGCCGCGCTTGGCCAAGGCGCAGGCCAAGTTGACCGAGACGGTGGACTTGCCAACGCCCCCCTTGCCGCTGGCGACGGCGATGACGCGCCCGATGCCTGGTGCCTTTTGCGGCGCTTGGCCAGGCGCCGGGCCGCCGGGCTGCGCTTGGCCTTCTCCCTGCGGTTGGTGCACCTGCACGTGGGCCAGGCGGACGCCCTCGATCGCCTTGATGGCCGCCTCGGAGTCGGACTTGATCTGCCCGGCGGCCTCGGCGTTGGCGCTGGTCAGGTGAATGGCGACGCTGACCGCGCCGTTGGCCACGGCGACGTCCTTCACGATTCCGAAGGAGACGATGTCCCGTGAGTAGCCGGGGTATTTGACCGCCTTGAGGGCGTCGAGGATCTCGTTTTCGCTTGGCATAAAAGCGGCGGGACTGTTGCCCAAACCCCGCCGGTTGGCAAGCAGCGCCCGCACTTGGCCAGGCGCGGGCTGTAACTTTTCGGCAACCAACAGAGTCTGGGGGTGTTAGTTTCGTTGCGGATCCGATTCCGCACGGCCCGATGCAAGCTGCCGAGACCATCCCCGATACCGATGTTCGAACCGACGAGGAACTCGTCGCGCTCGTGGTCGGCGGCGCGGTGGACTGGTTCGAAGAGTTGATCACCCGCTACCAGCCGCGCGTGTTCGGCATGGCACGGAAATATTTTCGCAACGAGTCGGACGTCGAGGACGTCGTGCAGACGGTCTTCACAAAAACCTTTCAAAAACTCAGCAGCTACAAGGGCACGGCGCCGTTCGAGCATTGGTTCATGCGGCTCTCGGTCAACACCTGTTACGACGCCCTGCGGCGACGGCGCAACCGCCCGGAGCACACGATCAGCGACATGCTCTTTGACGACGAGAACTGGCAGGATCTCCTCGGCAACATCCCCTCCGGCGACGATCCCGAGGGGCTGGAACAGGCCCGCGAACTGGTGCATACCGTGCTCGACCAGGTGTCCGACCGAGCGCGGATCGTCCTGACGCTCCAGGAGCTCGAGGGGCGCTCGATCCGCGAAATCTCGGGAATCACCGGCTGGTCGGAGTCGCTCGTGAAGGTGCAGGCGTTTCGCGCCCGCAAGGAAATGCGGGTCGCCGTGGAGCGGTTCCTCATGAAGGAGAAAAGATTGTAACCCCATGAAACCGAACGACGTCAACGAAGACTGGCAGATGAAGGCCAACGAGATAGAGCAGCAGTTCCTGAAACTGGCGAAAACCGTTCAACCCGACGAACGGGTGCCGGGCGGCTTCGCGGCCCGGGTCATGTCGCAGGTCCGCGAACAGCACGCGCTCGAGACCAGCTCCGCCGACGAGCAATTCCTGCGATTCGCGCGCAACCTGCCGGACAACGAGCGCGTCCCGTACGCCTTCGAGAAGCGCATCATGGCACGTCTGCGCGACCTGCTTACGCCCGACCCGCTGACGCATTGGTCGCGCATGCTTTGGCGCGCCGCCGCCCCCTGCCTCGGCGTGATGATGCTCGCGATGCTATTCTCCGCGGGGGAGCCGACAGACCCATCCGCCGCCCTGCCAGCGGATCAACCCGAGGCCGCCGACTTCGAGTCGGTGATGCTCGCCTCATTCGACGACTTGGAGCTCACATGGTGAACGCTTGGAAACCAATCCTGGCCGCCGTGGTCATCTTCGCCGCCGGCGTCGTGACCGGGAATTTCATGGTGGATCGCGGCGAGTCCAAGCCGCCGCGCGCGTTCCCCCGCGAACACGGCCCGCGCAATGCCGAACATCGCCCCGGCTCCCGGATGGAAGGCCAGTTGAACTGGCTGATGAAGCGCATCCAGCGCGACCTCCATCTCAACGACGCGCAGGCAGCCAAGGTCGAGTCGGCCTTCAAGGCCAGCCGCGAGGAGGTGAAATTATGCTGGGAAGAAATGCGGCCCCGCATGCGCGCCTCCACGGAGAAATTGAAGGAGACCCTTCGCGGCGACCTCACCGAGGAACAGATCGCTAAGTTTGAAAAATTCCTCCGCCCTCCGGCAATGCGGGAACGCTTCAAGGGCGGCCCCGGTGGACGCCCCGGTTTTCGCAACGGAAAAAACGGCGAAAAACGCCCGCGCCGGAAGCCTCCCTCAACCGAGCATCCCCAATAGGCGCTCGCAACACGCCTCCCCCGATTCCCCCTCCGGCCACTCGAGCGGCTGACATTCCATCTGGTTGCGAAACCACGTCCGCTGACGCTTGGCAAACCGCCGCGTCCGCGCCTTCACCCGTTCGACTGTCTCGGCCACTCCCGTCCCGCCGTCGAGGTGCTCAAGCACCTGCCGGTAGCCCAGCGCCTGGCTCGCGGTGTGGTTGTCGCGCAGGCCGCGCTTCGCCAGGCGCTCCGTCTCGGCGACCAGGCCATGCTCGAACATCGCATCCACCCGCGAGTCGATGCGCTTGGCCAAGTCGGCCGGATCGCGCATAACACAGAACAGGTTCTTCGGCGCTTGGCTGGGCGTGCCCCAGCCGGTGCGCTGGCTCGAGTAGGTTCGGCCGGTGAGCCGGATCACTTCCACGGCGCGGACGACCCGGCGCCGGTTTTGGCGGTCGACCGACTCAAACGTCGCCGGATCCCTCGCCGCCAGCTCGTCGAGCAGCACCTTGAGCGGTGCCGCCTCGAGTTCGGCCCGGAGCGACTCGTCGCCGGGCGGGCTCTCCCCCAGACCGTCTAACAACGCTCGAAAATAAAGCCCGGTGCCGCCGCAGAAAATCGGCCGAGCATCCCGCGAATGCACCTCCGCCGCCGCCCGCTTGGCCAAGCGGACAAACCGAGCGGCGTCGAACGCCTCATCCAGCCCGGCCACGTCGATCAAGTGATGCGGCACCTCCTCCCGCTCCGCCGCGCTTGGCTTGGCCGTGCCGATGTCGAGCCCGCGATACACCTGCATCGAGTCCACTGAGACGATCTCCCCGCCCAGGCGCTTGGCCAGACGCAGCGCCAGCGCCGACTTGCCGCTCGCCGTCGCGCCGGCGAGGTAGACCGCCGCCGTGCTCACGCCTCCGACTCTTCCTCGTCCGGCTCCGACAACGCGTGCGTTTCCGGCGGCACCTTCCCCTTCCTGGCCCACGTCGCCCCCGGCTTCGGTTTTTGGAACGACTGCACGAACATCAGCCCCACCCCGGAGCAGATGCCGCTGTCGGCCACGTTGAAGGCCGGGAAAGGGTACGAAAAAATGTAAAACTGCAAGAAGTCCACGACGTGATGATGCACCACGCGATCAATCAGGTTGCCAACCACGCCGCCGAGAATCAGGCCCAGCGCCACCTGGCCCAGCGCAGTCTCCGCCCCGAAATGCCGCCGGGACACCCAAAGGAAAATCAGCGCCGCCAGCGAGAAGATCGCCAGCCAGAAATTGTGCCCGCTGAACAGGCTCCACGCCGCGCCGGTGTTGCCAAAGTGAACCAGTTCGAAAAAACCGTCCGCCACCGTTACCGGCTGCCCGTTGAACGGCAGTTTTTGAACCACGATCCACTTGGTCAGCTGATCCAGCCCAAGAGTCAGCAGGGCAATCGAGAGAATCTTGACGTTGTTGATGGCGGGTTGCGACATATTTGCGCTGCCGGTTTTTTGGCCCAGCGCCCCGCCATTGGCAAGCCAAGCCGGTTCCGATGCCAGCCGATCCGCAAGTCCCGAACCGGTTTTTCGTGACAAACGCGAAAAAGCAAATACATTGTCCCGGCCTTTGGCGGAGCGACCCCTTCGTCTAGTGGTTAGGACACCGGCCTTTCACGCCGGCAGCACGGGTTCGAGTCCCGTAGGGGTCGCCACCTCTCTTCCTCCTTCATCCTTCTGATTCGCAGGACTTAACGCATTTTCGTCTCCGGGAAACTTCCTGGGTTTTGACGAAATTGCACAAATCTTGCACAGTATCGACCAATGAAGGACAGAAAAACCGACTTCCCGATCCGGATCAAATCCGGCTCGGCCACCGTCAGCATCTACGACAGGAGCGACGCCTTTCCCTACTACCGCGTCGCCCACTACATCGGTTCGAAACGACGGATGATTCCCTTCACCAACCTCGCACAGGCGCGGCGTGAGGCGCGCAACATCGCCGAACGAATTTGCGCCGGGGAAGCCAGAGCCACCCGCTTGAGCCGGACCGATGAGCTGATCTACAAACGCGCCACAGAAGCGCTCTCACCCATTGGACTGGCACTGGACACGGCCGCCATTGAACTGGCCCAGGCCCGCAGGCTTCTGGGCGACACGCCACTCACCGAAGCCGCCCGCTTTTACCTGAACCACAGCGCGCGCCAGATCACGCCGAAGACCCCTGCCGAAATCATGGAGGAGTTGATCGCCCAGAAGCGGGCCGACGGAATGAGCGAGCGCTACTGCGATGATCTGCGCTATCGCATCGGCCGCTTTTCCCAGGCCTTCCAGTGCGAGATGGCCAGTCTCTCCCCTGCCCTCGTGCAGCAGTTCGTGAACGACCTAAACCTCTCAGCCCGCAGCGTTAACAACTTCCGCAAGGCGCTCAAAACGCTTTTCGAGTTTGCCAAGGCACGAAAGTACCTCCCACGCGAAATCGATCTTCTGGAGGGCATCTCGCGCCAAAGAGAGCACTCCACAATTGAAATCTATACGCCACAGGAGATGGCCACCCTTCTGGGAGCCGCTTCCAACACAACCCTGCT
>CAYWMH010000022.1:11974-15987 GCA_964459315.1 uncultured Verrucomicrobiota bacterium | reverse complement strand
GCGGCGACACCATCAACCTTCATGCACCGCGCCATCGCAAGTTCGTGAAAGGCGGGCAGCGATTGGTCGAGTTAATCGTCAACGGTGAAGTTGCCGCAAAAAAAATTGTGCCCGCCGATGGCGCCATTCACGAATTAAAATTCGAGGTCGCCATCGAGCGCAGCAGTTGGGTCGCCCTGCGGCATTTTCCGCAGCTTCACACCAATCCGGTGAACGTGCTTGTGGCCGGTAAACCCATTCGTGCCTCCCGCGCCAGTGCCCAATGGTGCGCGGAGTCTGTGAAGATTCTCTGGCACAATCGCCACCGTTTCATCAAGGAGGCCGAACGCCCCGCCGCCAAGGCGGCCTACGATCGCTCACGTAAAACTTACGAGCGCATCGCCGCCGAGTCTCCGGCCATTCGTTGAGTCACTTGGCTGGAAAATATTTTTTTTGCAACTCGGTCATGCGCTGCTTTACATCCCGGCCCTCATGGAAGGCAAGTATGCCGTTGGCCTCGACGGTTTGGCCGGGCGGACAGTCGGGGAAAGTGGGGTCGGCGTGCATGCAGGGGACGGGTGGGTTTTCCCACGGGCGATGGAGCGGCTTCCACCCGGTAATGACCCAGCGCTGCCCGTCGGCGTCGCGGCAGGCCGCCCAGTGGCCTTCGATCAACTTGTTGGCGTGGATGCGTTGATTGAAACCGGGCAGGCCCTTGAGCATTACGCACACCTGTGCGCGGAGGCCGTTGACTGTTTCTGGAGAACCATTGCGAATCCAAAGCTTGAACTGGACGACTTCGTTGCCGGGCGCGACCCGGCTGCCAATCAGGATGCCGTTGGGCAGTGTGCGCAACATCCTGAACGAGCCGTCGGGATTGGGCGTCCACTCAAGCGGCGGGAGTTTTTTGCCGAGTTTGTCCCAAACGGTCGGGATGTGTGTGTGCGCCAGATAGGTTAGGCCGAGGTTGGACCACACCGCCTCAGGCACGTCGACCACCACGTAGTGATGCGGATTCCATGGCGTGAACACGCTTACCTTTGTTTCCCGCTGCGGCACCAGTGCGCCATCATGAAAACCAATGCGCGGATGACGCCCGCCGGGATACGGCAGCACCTTGATGGGCGCGCCAGCCGGTCGCGCGGGCACTTTGGCGGGAGCGATGCGCCATTCGGCCAGCCGCTGCTTCACCGTCTTCAGCGGCAGCCCCGTCGCCGCGCGCACTTCATGCGGCGTAAATTGGTGATGCGCCACCATGTTTTCGAGCCAACCCTTCAATCGCGCCCCGCCCTCCCGAGCCTCAGGCGTGGGCGGCTGCTCCTCGGGCAGGTTTTGAAAATGCTTCAGCGCCGCCGTGTACTCGGCCATTGCCGCCTGCGAAACGATGACCTTACTGCGGTCGATTTCCGTTTGCACGCGCCCGACAAGGTATTCCTTCTCGGCCGGCAGAATGCGCAGCGGTTTTCCCGGCACGGTGACATGCCAAGGCGCCGTATGGGCAAAACGCAATCGTCCGGCGGGGAATTCCTCGTAACTGCGTACGCACAGCCAACCGCTCGTTTCCATGTTCACCTTGGCCGTGAAGGTGGTGCGCCGGGCGCCCTCCGGAGTGGTTTTGCCCCGGCCCCGGACGAGTTGGACGGGGGAGCCGTTCACGACTACTTCGATGATTGACGGCGGCCGTTCGCTGAGGATTTCACCGGTGATTTCCAATGTGCCGCTGTTATTGCCGAGCTTGATTCGGGTGCCGGACATTTCGCCGTTCACCTTGGCCAACAGCATTGGGCCGGTAGTGACAAAACTGCGGCCTTTCTTTAAGCCATCAAGCCAGCCGTCGTAGCTAAAGCCATTGGGTTGATGGACGTAAACCCGGCTGAAGCCGGCGGGCACGGGATGCACGCCGCTGGCGGTGCCGGCGGAGGGGACGAGGTCGAAGCCGGCGTTGAGCAGCGTGTAAAACTGGCCGAGCGTGTAGTCCAGCCACGCCTCCTCGCCGCCGCCCTTCGCGCCCGCGGGCGGTTGCAATGTGGCGCTCGTGCGGGAGTTCCAGTTCGTAAAGGCGAATTGCGTCCGCCACATATGGTTGTTGGCTAGCTCGTACAGGCGGGCGCCGGTGCTGTGCGGCAGCGTGATTGAGAACGGCCAGTCGAGCTTGTCCATGTCAAAAATGGCGCCCTCGCGCCGCGCCACGCGGGCGATGGGGCCCCAAGGCGGCACACCGCGGTCGAGCGCGCTTTTATGGTTCAGGAAAAACAACGCGCCTAGGGTGTGGCGTTTTTTGCCGACGTGAAAAATTTCGTACTCGGTGTTGCGCGGCCAGATGACGTGGGTGGGGTCGACGACGATGAGTTTGTCGGGAATTTTTTCGGTGACATTTCGGTTGCCGGTGGTTGGCGGCAAATCCGAGCGCGTCACCCAGTACGTCAACGGCATGGCCACATTAAGGTCTTCCGCTTGGATGATGTTGGGCAAATCCTTCAGCGGTCGATGGATGTGGGTTTCGCCGGAGAACCATCCGCGCGCCGCCATGTTCACCCAACGCTGCAGCCGCACTTCCAGCTCGGCTCCTTTGTGGGGAAGGGTGATGGAGCGCTTGGCGGTGGCGTACTCCTTGCCGCGCTCGACGGTGAGAGTGTACTTGCCCGGCGGCAGCTCGGCGCGGAATGGATGTGCGGAAACCGTGGTGTGTTTTTCGAAAGCATCCTTGCGCAGCCAGTTGGTTTTGTCGTAGCGCACGGCATTGCCTTTTGGGTTGGCTGACTCCACGAAAAACCATTTGCCTTGGCCGCTCGTAATATAAATTCGAGCGGCGATGGGCTTGCCGGTTTGGGAGTCCACAATGCGCCCGCGCAACTCGGCGGCCTGCAGCTGTGAACAGAGGAGGATAGTCAGTAACACTATTTTCATAGGTCGTATAGCGGGTGCAGGAATTTCGCTTCGGCCATGTCGCCAGTCTATGGCGGGTTTGTTGTAGTTCAACGCTAAACCAGTGGATGAAAACATCATAGATGGGACTGTAACAGGGCGCGGTTCCACCCGGTAAGCAGCGCGTTGCGGGTGGCCGGTTTTATCGTTGGCTAGAATTGACAGGCCATTTTCCTTTGGCAGGCGATGTCGCGTTTGTTGTTTAAGATGCCAACGCAAGGCCACCGCCACCGCTTGGCCAAGCGCGTCAAAAATAATCGCCCGCGAACTGGTCGTCCCTTGATCCAGCGCGAGGATATGTTTTTTCGGCTCACGGGACTTCCTCGACCTGGTAAAAGCGCTGCTTACGCAGGCGGGTCGCCTCGAGATCGATGTAAATAAACTGGTCGGTGTCGATGGTGATCCTCTTCAACGGCTTCCAGCTTTTGTTGTCGCCGAGATCCTCGCTGTAGTCGATTTGGTAGGTGCGCCCCCCTATTCCATCGATTGTGACTGCGGCCACGGTATCCACCGACAAGCGGCTCTGGAACGGGGCATCGAGGATCGCCTGCTTGAGGTTCGCATAGCCCTCGGGGGAGGCGAGATCCGATGCGCGTGTTCCCCGGAACGGGAAAAAGTCCGTCAACTCACCGCGTTCGTTGTAAATATAGTAGTCATCCTTGCCTCCCTGGTGAAGTCCAAACGCATCTACCAGTTCGGTGTCCTGAAACAGAGGGAAGCTGCAGCGAGAGGTGAACTCATTTTGTTCTGATTCCCCGGAAGCGACGTTGACGACGACAAAATTGACCTTGATGCGGTTGGCCGCGAACTCTTTCCGCATCTCTTCCATTTTCTCGATCTGCGTCTTGCAAAACCCACACCAGGTCGCGAGCAGGGCGACGAAGGTCACTCGGCCGCGAAAATGCTCGAGCCCGTACGTTTCGTTGAACCTAGGACTCTTTGGTTGGAAATCGGTCAGCTTCCACTCCGGCCAGAGAGAGCCGGGTTTCTTCGGGGATTCGGGCTGGGCCAAGGTGCGGCTCGTAGCAACGAAGGCCGTGGCGAGCATCATGGATGCCGCTAGACATCGGGGGACGATCAATATATTAATCCGGGCTGGACTTTAGAGC
>CAYWMH010000022.1:0-11964 GCA_964459315.1 uncultured Verrucomicrobiota bacterium | reverse complement strand
TAGTTCGGTGCGTGGCAACAGCGGGTGTGCGGGGGACGAAAAAACTGGTTGCGACTGGGCAAGCGCACTAGCTTTTGCGGCGATGCGTATTCTAAAAGCACCCATGACATTAGTGTGCCTTGTGTCGACTTTCCTCGTAATCATGGCCGTTCTAAACGGCTTTGCCAAGCCGGCGGAGCGGCCGAATTTCGTGTTGATCCTTTGCGACGACATGGGCAGGAGCGATATCGGCTGCTACGGGGCGAGGTCAACACGCCGAACCTCGACCGATTTGCAGCGGGGGGATGCGGTTCACCCAGTTTTAAAACAACGCCAAGTGTACCACCACGCGGGCATCGATCCTGGCAGGACAGAGATGAGTAATCTCGCGCAAGCGAAACCCGACTTGGCCAAGCGCTTGGCCGGGGACTGGGGCGAGTGGGCTAAGCGCACCGGGTTGCGGCGGTAGGCGGTCCTTGGCCAAGCGATGCGGACGGTCAGTAATATTTGCGTTTTTTGCGGGGCGGCAGTGGGGAAGGATCCCGCGTACGCCGAAGCGGCCCGAGCGCTTGGCCAAGCGATGGCGGAGAGGGGACTGGGCTTGGTTTACGGCGCGGGCAACATCGGCCTGATGGGGGTGCTGGCCGATGCAGCCTTGGCGGCGGGCGGTACCGTGGCCGGCGTGATCCCGGAGAAACTGGTCGAACGCGAGTTGGCACACCAGGGCCTCACCGAGCTGCACGTGGTCCATACCATGCACGAACGGAAGGCGAAGATGCACGAGTTGAGCGATGCCTACATTGCACTCCCCGGCGGCATCGGCACGATGGAGGAATTCTTCGAGGCGGTGACGTGGCGGCAATTGGGTTACCACGACAAGCCGATCGCGCTGTTCAACGTCGGCGGCTTTTACGACGGAATCGACGGCGTCTTTGCCACGATGGATCGGGACGGTTTCCTGCACTCAGACCATCGAGACCTGTTCTTGATCGAGAGCGATGCGGCGCGGCTGCTCGACCGCTTGGCTGGCTAATTCCGGGTCCGGTAGAATTGACGTGTCTCGCTGGCGGAAATCGAGAGCGGGTTGCTGGCGTCGATGTCCTTCCACGGGCCGGTGGCGCTTGCCGAGGATTGAAGTTTGCCGTCAAACTCGATCGTGATCGCCCCGTCAGCCTGCCTGGCAATGGCTATCGTGGGGATGCTTTCGATCCCGTGCCATTCATCCTTACCCAGGATGGTCCATTCAGAATCTTCTGGCGAGGTTCCCGCTGACGCCGCCCAATCTGGGTTGCCCCGGTTGATCGTGTCCTTTCTGACCAACGTGTGATCCTTGGTTGCGTTTGACACTCCGGCAACATTCCAACCGCTTCCAGGGTCGTCTCCGGCAATGTCCCCAATCACATCGATCACTTCATGGTTTTCCTTCGTTCCCTTGACCAGTGCATAGGCATCATCCCCGTTGCTGAGGTATTTGTGGAAATGATCCGCGACTGCCACGATCGCCGGGTCGGCGTCTGGATGGGCGATGATGTAATTCCCTCCCGGGGCAATCGTTGCCCCATCCGGAAAACGGTTCCAGTAATCAAAACTCCCCGGGTCATTGGCGCCGTTGTTCTGGTTGGGAAATGCGTAGCCGGACAAATTGATCTCCAGATCAGTGGGATTGCGTATCTCCAGCAATTTGTTGTAGCCGCTTCCCTCGGCATACTGATAGAAGAACAAATCGAGGATTTCAGGAGCTGATTCAATGCCGGTGGGGATGCCGGAGGCCTTGGGGAAACCCAAAGTTGCAGCCTCGTCCGCAGTGAGTTCGCGTTCGTAAACGGCGATGCTGCCCACGTACACCTCGCCGTTCTCGCCGTCATTGTCGTTAAAGAGCCAGGCGGTCGGCCCCATCGACTGCCGACCGTCGAGTCCGCCGTTGGCTTGGGAGGAGTGGTAAACCCCATCCACGTATTTTTTGTAGGTGCCCGCTGCGAGGTCGAAGGCAAGCACGACTCGGTGCCACTGTGCGGTGTTGACCTTCACCTCCGGATCGTCCGGTTCGTAGCCGCCGCCGCCCTGGCCCAAGCCGCCGTCGCCGCGGCGCCAAAAGAGGTCGCCGTCTCCTTAGTTGTCGAAGTTCGCGAGCGATGCCCACCCGCTGCCCTTGCCGGAAAAGTAGATGTCAAAGGCGAGGCTGAATTGGTTAATTCGTTTGCCGCCGCCATTCGGCTCGATGTTGTGGGTCATCAAGTAGCCGAAATTCGCGTTCGAGCCGACGTGGGCGACTTTCTTTACGTTCGTGGTCTGGCCGTCGATGCCGTCGATGTCAAACGACTCCGTGGTACCGAATTCAGTCGCTCCGGCGGTCGTTCCCTTCGCACCGTCGAGATATCCCAGCGCTTGGCCAAGCGTGGCTGAGAGATCGCCCCCATCGAAGCTCCACAAGCCGCGCACCGGCGTCGGCATTGGGATGCCTAACGCGGAGGCGGGTCCAAGCGACTTGGCCTCGTCGCGGCTGACCTTGCCATCGCGCACCTGCAGCGCCGCCACGTAAACCTCCCCGTTTTCGCCGTCGTTGTCGTTGAACAACCATGCGCTTGGCTTCATCGATTGGCGCCCGTCGAGCCCGGCGTTGGCCTGGGCGGAGTGGTATTGGCCGTCGACATATTTCTCGTAAACGCCCTTGGCCAAGTCGACGGCAAGGACAATGCGATGCCATTGGCCCTTGTTGACCTTGAGTTCGGAATCGTCCGGTTCGTAGCCGCCGCCGCCCTGGCCCAGGCCGCCGTCGCCGCGCCGCCAAAAGACGTCGCCGTCCCCCTGGCCGTCCATGTTAAGCATCGAGACCCAGCCGCTGCCGGTGCCGGTGAAGAAGACGTCGTAAATGATCGTGTATTGGTTGGCCTTGTTGCCGCCGCCGTTCGGGGAGACGCCGTGCTGCATCAGGTAGCCGAAGTTCGCGTTGGAGCCGACGTGGCTGACCTTCATCACGCTGGCCGGCTTGCCGTCGATGTCCGGCAAATCGAAGTCGGTCGTCATCCCAAACTCCGTCGCCGAGGCAGTCGCCCCGTTCGCGCCGTCGAGGTAGGCGAGGTCGCTGCCGATGGCGGCCTTGAGTTTGCTGCCGAAATTCCAGTAGCCGGTGATCTCGATCTCGTCACGAGCATCAACGCTGAAACGCCATTCGCGGGTGAGGGTGGTTCCGGCGGAATCGTTAAACGTCAGCTTCGCGTCGTAATCCAGCTCGCTGAGGCTCTTGTGATCCGGCTGAAACTCGATGTACGTGTGGCGGCCCTCCTTCGTAACGCTTGGCTTAGCGCGGCGGCGGTTGACGTAAAGCTTGACCGAGCTGGCATCGACCTTCGTTTCGTCGTCGGCGAGCACGATGGAGATCGGGGTATCCTTGCTGTTGCCGGAGGTGTTCGGCGGAGGGCCGGCGAGGGCGACGTACGGTCGGCGTACCTGTCCAGCCGAACTGTAGGCGGGGATGGCGGCGTCATTTTCCGGATCGTTGACCAGAACGCGCTCCCCGGTCTCGAGGTCGATCGAGTAAAACTCAAGCGCGGCGTTCCTCGACTTGTTCCAGTAAACAATCCGGAATGGGTACAGGCCCTCCTTCTCGACCGTGAAATCAAACGTCGTCTCGTTCGGCCCCTCGCGATAGCCGAGCAGCGTCAACTCGAACGTGCCGATCTCCTGCGCGAACCGGTCGCGGGCACTTTCGCCGACGAACACCTTGAAGCGATCCTCATCGTTTTGATCCGGCTTGGCCACATGGACGGTGACGCCGAGACGGTGCGTCCCCGCTTTGAGGGCAAGGTAGGTCAGGACCTCGGTGCTGAAATTCGTGTCGTGATCTTCCTCGCCGGGGATTCCGGGGAAATATTCTTCCATCTCAAAATGACCGAAAACCGACCCTTCCTTTTGGAAATCAACCAGTTCGACTAGGTCGAACCCGCCGTCGCCCTCGGGCGGATAGGCCACATTTTCAACGGCGTTTCCGGCGGCATCAGTCAGGATACCCTCGAGTTGGTGGATGGCCCGGCTGTAGTCATGCCGGATAGCCGCCTCGGCGGTGGCTTGCGCTGAGCGCACCAGAAAACCGGGTTCGCTCCCGGCCCCAAGTGGCAGGGCGGCATCGGACGGCAGTTTCTGGAAATCGGTCACCGCGAACCGCCACTGCTTCGAATGGCTTTCGCCGGTGCTGTCGTCGAACGTCACGAGCACCTCGTAGTTGCCAAGCGGCTCGAGCAACGTCTGCGGCATCGCGGAGATGGTCACGATGTCCCCGTCGCGCTTGGCCGTGGCGTCGAGCGCTTGGCCGTCGAGGTGCAGCTTGGCCGTGCCTTCCTTCATCGTCGCCTTGCCGTCCTTCCAGACCGACTGGATGACTGTGTTTGGCAGGATGTCGGACGGCACGGGGCGGCGGAACGGCGTCGGCTTGGGCGTCACGGAAACAAGGTACGGCTTGGCCGGCGGTTCCGATGGGATGCCGGCGGCGTCCGCCTGGCCAAGCGCCTCGATCACCGACGCCGGCACCGCCTCGTCGCGAAACTGCAGACTGCTGATGAAGCCGCCGTACGTCTCGGAGCCATGCTTGAACACGTAAAACAAATCCTCCATGGCCAGTCGCCCGTCGTCGTTCGTGACCTTGCCGATTGACTCCGTACCGACATGTTCGCCATCGACAAAATAGTTGGCCTCTCCGGAGACGTGATCCACCGTCAGCGCCACGCGGTACCAGCGGTTTGGCCGCAGTTTGCCGTAGAACGAGCGGCTGCCGATCCCATTGCTGGTGCCAACGAGAAACTGTGCTCCCTCGAAATCGTTCAGCGCAATCAGCGCCCTTGGCTTGTTGTTGGAGCGAACCGAGTAGTACAGGTCCATGACGACCGTGTATTGGTTGAGCAGCCAGTCGGAACCGCCGTTGGGCTCGCCGCCGTGGTAGACGTCCAGCCCGCTGAACTCCGACTCGGGGTCGCTGTTGGGGAAGCTCAACCCCATCGGGTCCCCACCGCTGAGCGACTTGACCTTCAACTCGCTGGCCTTACCCAGACCGGCCTCGCCCTGCTCATAATTCCATTCCAAATCTTGTCCGATCTCCGCCGTCAGGCCATCGTTGAAATTCCATTGCCCCGTGATCTCCCCCTTGGTCAGGCGCGGGGTTGCAATCAGAACAGCGAAAATACAGGCGGAAAAAGCGCCTGAGCGATTGAATGATCGAATAAGTTTCATGATTTTATTGGGTTTGAACGGACGCAAAAAATTTCAACCCAAGCCGTCAAAAGTGCAAGGCTCAAAGTGCGGCCGCCAAGCTCTTGGGCAAGAGCAGGGTCAGGCGGTGGCGCCGCCAATAAGGATGAGCAGGGTGAGGAGGATAAGTATGCAAGTGGCGGAGTAGGCGACTGGGAACGTGCCGGTGGTGAAGCGGGCCAAGAGTGCGTCGCGGCGCTAGGCCAAGCGGACCTCGTCGGGGTCAATCGCGCGCCACACCGGCTTGAGCACCGCGGCGGTAAGGACGGCCGGGGCTTGAACGACGAACCGCGCGAGCGCCGGAAGGAAGGTCTTGATCACGCAGCGATCGGCGGCTTGGTTTAAACCGTTGAACGAGCGGTCCATCGCCGCGTAAAACAGCTTCGCTCCCTTGCGGTAAAACCAGTCGAAGTCGATCGAGATGGTCGGCGTGCGCTTGAGCCATGGCAGGAACACGAAGAAGGCCAGCGCGGAGAAGGCCAGCATCTGGAACATGGCCACGACGTTCGCGAAATGCTTGACGTAGATCGCGGAGAAAGTCGTCGACTCGACGGCACCGCTGTTGGGCAGGATATCGTACAGCGGAGCAGGGTGGCAACCGATGTAGATGCAAAGAAACGCCAGCAGGCCCATGCCGATGAGCAGCGGCTTGGGGGCCTCCTTCGGCCGGAGTCCACGGTCGACGTTGAAGAAGACAAAGTACGGGAACTTGATGCCGGCGTGCAGGAAGACGCCAGCCGAGGCAATCTCGAGCATCAGCCAGGCCCACAGGTAATGCTGGTGTTCCGCGGCGGCGACAATGAGTGTCTTGCTGACAAAGCCGCTTGTTAACGGCACGCCGGAGATGGACAGCGCGCCGATGGTGCCGAGGATCATCGTGAGCGGCATGGTCTTGTAGAGTCCGCCCAACTCGGTGCATTTACTTTTGCCGGTGCGGAACAGCACGGCCCCGGCGGACATCCAAAGCAACGCCTTGTAGATGATGTGGCAGAAGGCATGCGCGACGACACCGGCGATGGCCAGCTTGGTGCCGATGCCGACGCCGCACACCATGAAGCCGACCTGGTTGATGATGCTGTAGGCGAGAATGCGGCGCATGTCGTTTTCGAGCAGGGCGTAGATGATACCGTAAATTGCCATCACGCAGCCAACGGCGACGAGGATCTCCCAGCCGGGGAATCCGCGAATCAGCGTGTACACCGCAGTCTTTGTGGTGTAAGCGCTCAGGATGACCCCGCCCATGACGGTCGATTCCGGGTAGGCGTCCGGCAGCCAGCTGGAGAACGGCACCGCCGCCGCATTGATCAATATGCCGATCAGGATGAACCAGCTTCCGATTGCGTCTTTCGGAAACGCGTTAAACGCGATCGAGCCAGTCTGGTGGATGATCAGCAGAATGCCGGTTAGCAAAATCAGGCCACCAGCCAAGTGGACGAGGATGTAGCGCTGCGCTGCCTTGATTGATTTCTCGGTTTTGCGGGCGAGGATCAGGAATGTGGAGGCGATGGCCATCAGTTCCCAGCATACGTACCAAGTAATCATGTCGCCGGCGAACACCACGCCCAGCGCGCTGCCGACGTACACCGCAGCGGCGGTGTTCTCGGCACGGCGTTTTTCGTGCCACGAAAAAACAAACGCTGCGAACGCGCAGAGCGTGAAGATGTAGCCGAACGCCTTGCTCGTCGCGTCCACCCGGAGCAGCGTGAGATCGTAACCGAGAAAGGAGGGCGAAAGCCGCTCTCCGGCATCAAGCTGTAAAATGGCGAAGAAGCCCAGCGCTGCCAGGGCGATGGCACCACCCTTGCGCGCCGTTGCGGGGAGTAGCAGCAGCACGATCGCGCCCAGGATCAGGAGGAGTCCCGGCGGGAGGTTGTTAAGGAGCGTCATCGTAATAATTTTCCTGCGCTTTCAAAAACAGGCCCAAGCCTTTGGCCAGAAGGATCGCGCCGCTGCAGGCGAGGAAACCCAGCACGAAATAAAAGCCGAACCCGTTCGTCGCCGAGGCCAGCGCCGAGTCGCTCTCCGAGAAATGTTCATGCCGGTGGACGAACAGTTCGAGCAACACGGACACGCCGCAGGTCAGCCAAAGGGTGATCCAAAACTTGCGGCTGACCGTGGGCTGGTCGGGAACGAACGGTTTTTGCGGTTCACTCATGGGCTTACGAACAGTTCAGCAAACGTGTTGGCGAATCGGAACAGTTCGCCGGAAAAGAAAAACAGCAGCAGGCATCCGGCGGAGGTGATGAACAACGGGACGACTGTCATTGACGGTGGTTCCTTGGCCTTGACCAAGCGGGCCGGATCGCTTGGCTCGGCAAAGAACGCCTTGTAGATGATCGGAAAAAAATAGGCGGCGTTGAGCAGGGAACTGCTCAGGAACACGGCGAACGCCCATTGCTGCCCGGAACTGAGCGAGCCTGTGAGCAGGTACCATTTGCTGATGAAACCACCGGTCGGCGGCAGGCCGATAACGCACAGTGAGCCGATGAAGAATGCGGTCATCGTAAGCGGGAACTTGTGGCCGAGACCGTGAATCTCGCTGATGCACTTGGCCCCGCAAGCCTGGTAGATCGCCCCGGCGCAGAGGAACAGGGTGATCTTGCCGAAGGCATGCATCGGGATGTGCAGAGCGGCGCCAGCGATGCCGGCTTTCGTCGCCAGGCCGACGCCGAGGATGATGTACGACAACTGCCCGATGGTGGAGTAGGCCAGGCGACTCTTGATATTGTCCTGCGTGAGGGCAATGAGCGACGCGACAATCAGCGTGAACGCAGCCAGAACGCAGACGATTGTGCTGAGGGAAGGCACATCAACCAAGCGCTCCACCCCGAAGATGCCGGTGAGCACGCGGATGATTGAGAACACGCCGACCTTCACCACCGCCACCGCGTGCAGCAGTGCGCTGACCGGTGCCGGGGCCACCATCGCACCCGGCAGCCAGGCGTGAAACGGCATCAATCCGGCCTTGGCGAACCCGAAGAGGAACATCACCAGCAACACGGTCAGCATTGTGGAACTGGTTCCTTCCGCGAACACACCGCCATTGATGAACTCAAGGCTACCGGTCTGCTGGTAAACGATGATCATCGCCGGCAGCGCAAAGGCGACGGAGGTGCCGAGCAGGTAGGTCAGGTATTTTCTGCCACCCTTGATCGCGTCGTCATCCTGGTGATGCGTGACCAGCGGGTAGGTCGAGAGCGAGAGGATTTCGTAAAAGATGAACAACGTCAGCAGGTTGGCCGAGAAGGCGACCCCGACCGCCGACGAGATGGCGATGGCGAAAAAGAAATAGAACCGGGTTTGGGCGTGGCGCTTCAGTGGGCGGAGAAAACCCATCGAGAAGATCGTCGTGGGAATCCAGAGGCTGACCGACACCAGCGCGAACATCAGGCCAAGCGCATCGACCCGGAAGGCCAGGCTGACTTTCGGGATCAATTCCATCACCTCGAAGCCGATCCGCTTCCCGTCCAGCACGTCGGGGGTGAGCGAGAGTAGCAGGCCCAGCTTAATAACGGCGGCGCCGAAGATGCACGCCTCGCGCAGGTTCGGCCATCGGCCTAGCAGTGCAACCAGCAGCGCGGCGATCGAGGAGGTCGCGACAATCCAACCGGGGAGCGTTGAGGAGACCGTTTCCATGTCGCTACGGGGCCAGCGTGGCGGGAAGCGCCTTGGCGATTATCGTATTCACGAGCGGTCGGGTGGCCAGGCCGAGCGCGATCAGGCCAAGCGCCATCGCCACAGTGGGGATGAGCATCGACAACGGGGCCTCGTTGCGCGGGATGGCCGAGTTGCCCTCAACCGCCGGGTGCGGTACGCGGTTGTAGCCGATCTCGACGATGCGAAAGAGGATGATCGCCTTGACGAGGCTGGACAGCAGCAACGCGGCGACGAAATGCCAGGTACCAGCCTGGACTGCGCCTTGAATGAGGTACCATTTGCTGAAGAAGCCGCACGTCGGCGGCACGCCGATCAGCGCCGCCATCGTGACAACGAAGGCAGCCATTGTCGCCGGCATCTTGAAGAACACTCCCTTGAGGTCGCTGAGTTGCTCTTGCCCAAGCCGGTACACGATGCAACCGACAGCCATGAACAGCGCTGAGGTCATCGCCGCATCGGCGACGACGTGGTACATCGCGCCGGTTAATCCCGGCTCGTTGGCCAGCCACGCGCCACCGACCATGTAGCCGATTTCTGACAGCACCATGTAACAGGCGATCATCTTCAGATTGGTTTGTGTCAGCGAAAAAAAGGAAGCAACCACGATCGCAATACTCGAGAGTCCGAGCACGACCGACTGAATACCAGGGGAGTTCAGGATGTAGTCGATAGAGTAGACCGTCACCATGATGCGGAGCATTGCATAGACGGCGACTTTCGTCGCAAGCGGTGCGAGCACGACTGCGCTGGCGGTGGGAGCATAAGTGTAGGCATTCGGCAGCCAGCCGTGAAATGGAAAAAAGGCCATCTTGGCCCACGCGCCAAGCAGGATGAGCACGAATCCGACGAACACCGCCTGCGATTGGCCAAGCGCGGGTAGAAGGGCGGACACGTCATCGACGTTGAGTGTGCCAGTCTTGACAAAAACAAACCCCACGCCCAGCAGGTAGAGGCAGGCGCCCATGGTGCCCATGATGAGGTAGTTAAACGCCGCCATGTAGGCGCGACCTTTGCCGTAGGCGATCAGCGCGTAACTGGACAGCGCCGCGATCTCCATGAAGACGTACAGGTTGAAAATGTCGCCGGTGATCGCGATGCCCAACAGCCCGGTGACGAGCAGGGCAAACAGCGCGTAAAAATACCTCTGCCGCCCGGGAAGTTCGGTGTTCACCAAGCGCTTGGCATACAGCGCGGTCAGCAGCGCGATGCCGGAGACGGCCGCCAACAGAAGGGTGTTGAGATGATCCACCGTGATTTGAATGCCGACGACGAATTCGTGCCGTTGATTTCCCCAGCCGCTGAGCCAATATTTTTGCACACCTTCGTTGGCGACCACGAATACCAGCTTCAGCGCGGCGACAAACGAAGCCGCCAGCCCGGCCACGACCAACGGGTGGGATGCCTTGGGGCGGAGCCAGGCGGTGAACGCAGCGACGATTGCTGCCAGCAGAGGCCCAAGGATGATGACAATGGGGAGTTGCTCTGTCATTTCCGCTGGTTCTCGAGGATGTCATCCTCGTCGAAGGAGGCGTGCTGCCGGTAGATTTTCTGAGCCAAGGCCAAGCCCATGCCGAGCGTGGCGACGCCGACGACAATCGCCGTCAGCATCAGGATCTGTGTCAAGGGGTTGGCATAATCATTAACGATTAATGTTGACGGGTTCTCTGCAACGACTTTTGAAAGGATAGGGACCTTGGCCTCGTTCTTGGCTCCGATTGAAATAAAAAACAGAATAATGCCCGTCTGAAAGATGCCCATCCCGATGCATTTCTTGATCAGATTCTTTTGTGCCAGCATCGACCACAGGCCGATCATCATCAGGATGACGACGATCACGTAGTTGAAGTTGGCAATCAGGTTTTCCATGAATCAAAGTCCTCGCTCGAGTCGGCCGTTCGAGGCGAGATTGATGTGAATGGCGAGCATGCTGAACATCACCGTGATCCCGACACCTATCTCCACCAGCAGGATGCCGTGCGATCGCGCCATGTCGCGTTCGCCCGGCAACACGGCGTCGAGTGCGTCGTAATTCAGAAAGTTTCCGCCCATGAAAAGGCAGGCCAGTCCAACGGCGGCGTAGAGCCCGACGCCCGACGCCACCAGCAGCATTAGTGGTTTCTCCCGCCAGCGGCCCAGCAGGAATTTCAGGTCGAACGAAACGGCCAGCAGAATCAGGCTCGCGCCGAGGATGACGCCGCCCTGGAATCCGCCGCCCGGGCTGTAATGCCCGTGCGCGATGACGTACAGGGCGAACAACTGCATGAACGGCACCATGAACCGGCTCGCCTGCCGGACAATCAGGCTGTCGCCTGGGTCGTAGCTCGCAGGCGCGGCAATCTCCTCGTCCGTTTCATCGATACTGGTTCTGGCCGACTCGATGCGAAGAATTGAGTAAATGCCAATGCAGGCGATGAAGACCACGACCGTCTCCAGCAGCGTGTCGAATCCCCGGTAATCGGCCAGCACGGAAGTCACGAGGTTTGGCACGTGCGTGTCGGGGAAGGAGTTGTTGATGTAGTAGGGCGCCACGGTGGCGTTGACCCGCGATTGGGGGTCGCCCCAATCCGGGAAGTTCGGCAGCGCTGACAGCAGGAACCCGCCCGTCACCGTCACCACCACGGCGATGAACAGCTTGAATCCCAAGCCACGGGATTGCCGCCGCATTGTGGCGCTGGTGTTGTAAATCGTGGACACGATGAACACCGTGCTAACTCCCGCGCCGACGGCTGCCTCGGTGAAGGCTACGTCAACAGCTCCCATGCCGGCCCAGATCAGGCACATCATGAAACTGTACGCGCCGAAGACGATCGCCGCGCCCATCAGGTTGCGGATCGACAGCGCCACCACAGCGAACAGCACCACCAGCACGAGGAGCGGGAGGTCATACTGCCAAATGGGGAGTGACGGCATCATTCGGACTCCTTTTCACACGGTTTGGCCCCGGCCTTGTTGCCGGCGTCCATCATCGCGTGGGTGGCGGTCGGGCTACCGATGAAGATGAAGTTGATGATCAGCAGAATCTTGAGCGCGAGCAGCCAACTCATGCCGTCCTGAGTCGAGACGAGGCAGATGCAGCCGAACAGGATGAGC
>CAYWMH010000021.1:0-16243 GCA_964459315.1 uncultured Verrucomicrobiota bacterium | reverse complement strand
AACCGCCGCCCCGAAGCAACCCCTTTCCTAAACGGCTTGCGATTGGTTAGCTGCGGGTTGACAACTCGGTCTACCCCGCGGCGCCTCCGCCGAGTAGGCGCTCGAGTCGCGAATTACACAGCGATGACCATGATTAAATATTTGTTTCTATTCTTTTTCCCGGTGGCCATTCTTGCCGAGCCCTCGCCCGGGATCGTTCGCGTCCAACTCGAGCAGCAACAGATTCGGGTGGAGGCCCGGTTTGCCCGGGATACGGAGGTGGCTTTCCGCGTGAACCAAGCGCACGAGGTGAACGGGTTGGGGCATTTGGTCAAGTGTAACTGGAATTGGGCCAACGGGGTTGCTTCGGCGCGGTTTCCGCGATTTGCCGAGCGCCGGGACAATGCCTTCTGCCGGTTTCAATTGATCGACAAGCCAAGCGGTCAGCCGCTTGGCCAAGCGCGCTGGGTCGCCAACATCGAGTTGGCGGCGCGACGAACAAATGCTTTTCCGGTCGCCCGGGGCATTAAGGGGCTTCAGTGCATTGAGGACATCGATGACGCCCTGCGGCTTGGCATCAAGCAGGCGGCCTTAAACGTAACCCTCGATCAACTGGTCGACTGGAGGGCCAAGTCGGGGATGTTCTCGCGGCAGGTCGACGGCGCGACGGTTTGTTTTCATGCGGGCTACGTCGCGCACATCGACTCACAACTCAAACGCCTCACGGAGGCCGGCGTGGTCAACTCGCTGATTATCTACAATCGCATCCCGGGGGCGCGCGACGGGAGCCCGCTAGTGCATCCCTCCACCGACTTGGCCAAGTCGCCGTTTCGCGTCGGCGCGTTCAATCTATCAACCGAGGAAGGCGTTCGTACCTATCGAGGCGCGATCGAGTTTCTCGCGGAACGCTACTCCCGTCCCCGGGCCGAACACGGCTTGGCCAAGCGGTTCATCATCGGGAACGAAATCCAGTCGCACTGGCATTGGTACAACCTTGGCGAGATGCCCCAGCGACAGGTCGTGGAGGAATATCACAAGGCGCTGCGCCTGGCCCACTTGGCCGCGCATGGCATCCATCCCGGAATTCAACTGTACATCTCGCTGGATCATCACTGGTCGGCGCAAATGGGCAGCAATCGGCTTCACGGCATGCCAGGTCGATACTTTGTCGAGACGTTGAACACCCTTGTCACGGTCGGCGGCAATTTCGACTGGCATGTCGCGTTCCACCCGTATCCCGAAAACCTGTTCAACCCGAGGACCTGGGAGGACACCACCGCAACGGATTCGTTCGATACGAAGAAAATCACCTTTAAGAACATTCAACTCCTCCCGGCGTTTCTGAGGCAGGTGCAATTCCTGCACGAGGGCAAACCCCGACGGGTGATCCTGTCCGAGCAGGGCTTTCACTCCGGGGACGGTCCCAGCGGCGAGCGAGAGCAGGCGGCGGCCTACGCCTACGCGTACAACCGGGTGCGGCATATCGACGGCATCGACGCCTTTATCCTACACCGGCATGTCGATCATCCGGGGGAGGGAGGCCTGCGCCTCGGCTTGAAGAGCCAGCGGGGTGGCGGTGAACGGGCCATTTATGACGTGTTCCGCCATGCCGACACCGACGGGTGGCCGGAGGCGTTCCAATTTGCTCTACCGATTATCGGCGTGGAGAACTGGGCCGAGACGCTTCCCGCCGGTCAGTCCCCGGCGGAGCGGCCGCGCGCGCGCAATTGACACAATGCAATTCTGCCGTACAGTTCGCGGCCCTTTATGAGAGAGGATTTGCATGTTGCGATCGTTGGCGCCACCGGGGCGGTGGGTGTTGAGATGCTAAAGACGTTGGAGAAGCGAAACTTCCCAGCAGCAAAAATCACGCCGCTTGCCTCGGCTCGATCCGCTGGTAAGACGCTTCCGTTCCGGGGGAAGGATCTCACCGTGCAGGAGTTGACCCGGGAGTCGTTCGAAGGCGTGGACATTGCGCTTTTCAGCGCCGTGGGCGGAACCTCCACGGAGTTTGCCCCGGCGGCGGTGGGGGGCGGCGCGGTGGTAGTCGATAATTCCAGCGCGTTTCGGATGGATGCCTCGGGGCCTCTGGTGGTGCCGGAAATCAACGCCGCCGCTGTTGCCGAAAACAATGGCATCATCGCCAACCCGAACTGCTCGACAATCGTTACGGTTCTGGCGATGTATCCATTGCACCAGACGTTTGGCGTGAAGCGGATCTTCGCCTCCACGTACCAGGCTGTATCCGGGTCAGGCGCGATGGGCATCGTGGAACTGGAGCGCCAGGTTGGGGAAATCGCCGCCGGCCAGTCGCCAACCCGTGATGTGTACCCGCACCAGATCGCCTTCAATGTGCTCCCACATGTCGACGTGTTTCTGGACGACGGTTACACGAAGGAGGAAATGAAGATGGTGCACGAGTCGCGCAAAATAATGGGTCTGCCGGAATTCAGGGCAAGCGTGACGTGCGTACGCGTGCCGGTTTATCGCGCCCACTCGGTGGCCGTTAGTGCGGAGTTCGAAAGAACGGTCTCGGTGGAGGCGGCTCGCGAGGCGATCATCGCCGCGCCGGGGATCGACTTGAACGACGAGGTCGCCAACAACGGCTACCCGCTACCGCTGGAACTGGCCGGGCGCGACAACTGCCAGGTGGGGCGCATACGCAAGGATTGCGCCTTCGACAACGGCTTGAGCTTCTGGGTGGCCGGCGATCAATTGTTGAAGGGCGCCGCGCTCAACGCCGTGCAGATCGCCGAGGAAGTGGCCAAGCTTTAATCTCCGAAACAGAAGCCGTTTTGCTCGAGCATCTTGAGTGCTTTCAGGTTCACTGAGTCGCGAAACCAACGGCGAATCTCGAACGATAAAGGCTCATCGATGCCATCAATTGTCTGGAGCGACTCTGGCTTGGCACCCCGCAGTGCGTCGATGTCGCCAAACTCCGTGACCAAGCGCTTGGCCAAGCGCTCATCTACTCCCGGCAGGTTTAACCCGTACAGCAAAGCGCTTGGCTCCGCTGATTTGCTGGCCTCCAATTGAGCGTGAATCTCGGCTAATCGACCGGCGGCGACGCCTTCAAGACGCTCCCAATCGCCCGGGCCAAGCTCGTACAACTCGCCGGGGTGCAGTACCAATCGTAGTCCAGCAAGTTGCGCTGCCTCGAGTTGGCCAAGCGCCGGAATATCGACGCCCTCCGGTGAAGACCATCGCACAAGCCATTCGGCGACCTTGAGTGGGCAGTCCAAGTTCGGGCAGGTGTCGTCGATAAGCACCGAACTGCAGTCGGGGCATTTCGGCCCGCTTGCCCCCTTGAAAAACCGGGCAACTGTCTGAAGTAGGGAGGCCACGCAGCGGTTAATCGTGGTCGTGGTCATCGAGCCCGTCTTCCGGCTCGCTGTACTCGATCTTGGCGGTCTTTTTCAACTCATCGACCAGTTCCTGCAGTCTGGCATCGTGCCGTTGCGCGGTGAGTTCAGACTCGATCTCTGCGCGCACCGAGTCGAACGGCTTCGGCTTTCCCGCCTTGCGGCCGGTGACCTTGGCTAAATGAAAGCCGTGCGGCGTGGTAAAAACCGGGCTGACCTCACCCTCTTTCATCGAGAACGCCACCACTTCAAACTCATCCATCAGCTCCCCGCGCTTGAAGTAGCCAAGGTCAATCTCCTCCGCCGGCTTGTCGGAATGCTCCCTGGCTAACTCGGTGAAACCCGCGCCGTCGATGACTTGAAGTCGAACCTCGCAAAGCGCCTTGAAAATGGTTTCCCGCTCCTCGGTCTTGCGAACCGACTTGAAAATGTGCGAGGCGCGCACCTCGTCCTCGTCGGTGAACTGCTCGAGGTTTTCGTCGTAGAAGGCGTGGCAATCGGCTTCGTTCGGGGTCGGGAGCAATTCGCAGGCGGTGGCGCGAAGTGACTCGACCTGCAGATTCACGCTGAGGTCGCTCCGGATCAACTCGTCCTGCTCCGGCGACAGGCCCATAGTCGCGTAAAACTGGTCGCTACCACCGTGTTCCTCCTTCAGTTTGTCAAATGCCCTCGTAATCTCTCCCGCCCCCGGCTCCGGAATCGTTCGCTGCGCCTCCTGCGTCAGCAACGCACGGAAGGTGATGTTTTCGCGTGCGTAAGCGCGAAACTCCTCGTCCCGCTCGCAGCAGGAGATCGAGCCGAGGCTCTCGTAATGGGCCTTGATCGCGGAGAATTCCTGCTCGATGACAGTGTCGTCAATCGTCTGGCCGTTGACCACCAATGGCATGCCGCATCTTCTGCCGCTGCTCCCCGCTTGGCAATGCGATTTCGCCGGCAAGTGGCAAATGAACTTGACCCGACTCGGCTTTTTCGTGATTGAATGCCCATCTTGCTTGACTGCTTGAGTGCGCGCCCGAGCAGTAGACGGAATGACCACAAACGAAGAATCCCAATTTAACCGCCGAGATTTCCTTAACAGTTCAGCCTCCGGCTTGGCCATGGCCATGGCGGGCGGCGCGGTGCTGGAACTGACCCCCAGCGCGCTTGGCCAAGCGGAAGAGGCGCCGAAGAACGACAGCACGCCGCCAGTCAACGTCGGCATGATCGGCTGCGGAGTCTGGGGCAGGGAACTGCTCAAGACGCTGGCCACAATTCCTAGCGCGCCAGTGGTGGCGGTCAGCGATACCTATCCGGCCTACCTACGGCGTGGCCTTCGCGGTGCGCCCAAGGCCAAGGGTTACCCGTCGCACGCCGAGTTACTCGCGGACGAGAACGTGCAGGCAGTCGTCATCGCCACGCCGACGCATCAGCACCGAGATATCGTCCAGGCTGCGCTCGATGCCGGCAAGCACGTCTACTGCGAGGCTCCGATGGCTAACACGATCGACGACGCCCGTGCGATCGCCAACGCGGCGGAGAAGACTCCCCGGGTTAATTTTCAGGTTGGCCTGCAGACACGTTCCGATCCGCAGCGGCATTTCCTGATCGACTTTGTCCGCACCGGCGCGATGGGCAGGAACGCCTTCGCCAAGGGCCAGTGGCACAAGAAGACAAGCTGGCGGCGCGTCTCGCCGAATGCCGCCCGGCAGAAGGAGCTTAACTGGCGTCTCGAGCGCGACGTATCGCTTGGCCTCATCGGCGAGATCGGCGTGCACCAGATCGATGCGCTTGGGTGGTTCATGAACGAGCGTCCAATAGCGGTCAACGGCTTCGGTTCGATCATCCAGTGGGACGACGGCCGCAACGTGCCGGACACAATCCAGACGGTGTTCGATTACCCAAGCGGGGCTCGGACGATGTACGACTGCACCCTGGCCAACTCGTTCGACGGCAGCTACGACCTGATCCACGGCAGCTATGCGGCATTGATGATGCGCGGCGCCCGGGCGTGGATGTTCAAGGAGGCCGATTCCCCGCTGCTCGGCTGGGAAGTGTACGCGAAGAAGAACAGCTTCTTCGGCGAGACCGGAATCGCACTAGTCGCCAACGCGACCAAGCTGACCAATCACGACAACGACCCGAACAAGGACCCGGAAGGCACGAAACCAAGCCGCTTCCACGCGCTGGAGGGGTTCGCGAAAAACTGCTACAAACACCAGGTGGCCGTGGAGGATTTCGAGGCGCTGTTCGGCGATGATGACCCCGAGACTCTTGCGGAGCACCTTGCCGAGACCAACAAGAACAAGCTGCCATACGCGACGCACCAGGACGGCTTCGAGTCGGTTGTCATCGCGGCCAAGGCGAACCAGGCCATCCTCACCGGGAAACGAATCGAATGGAGCGAGAGCGAATACAGTCTTTGAGAGAAATCATGATGCAAACGATCATCCAGTTCGGCCGCGCCCTGGCCGCGACGGCCATCATCGTGGCAGCCTCACAGGCTCGGGCTGAAACCGTTACCTACTCTGCCAAAACCGGTAGTCACTTGAAGATCAACGGCACATCCTCCGTTCACGACTGGGAGGTAAAGACCCGGCTCATCGGCGGGAAGATGACTTGGGACACCTCCTTTCCGCTCGACCCCTCCCGGGCCGAGTTGCCCAAGCTGACCGCAGTTCCCACGGTCAGCGTGATCGTGCCGGTGCGTAACATTGAGAGCGGCAAGCAGCGGATGAACGAAGTCATGCACGGGGCGTTGAATGCTCAAAAACACAAGTACGCCCGGTACAGCCTTAAGGAGATCAAGTTGGTGGAGAAGAAGCGCAACGCCGGCGACCCGATCCTGTTTGACACCAAGGGCACCTTGAGCGTCAACGGCAAAACCGCCCCGGTGACGATGCAGGTTCGCATCGCCAAGGCTGAGGGGGGCAAACTTAAGGTGAGCGGTAAAGTGTCGCTCAAGATGTCCCAATTCGGCGTAGTGCCTCCGGCTCCGAAAATTGCGCTGGGCCTGATCAAGACCGGCGACGAAGTGAGCGTCGAGTTCGACTGGTTCGTCGCCCCCAAGGAATAGGCAGCAAACAGGCGGGCCGTGCATCAGTCGCATGTCCCTGCTTGAATCTTGCGGCCTGAACCTCGACCCTTGGCTTTCGCGCACATCGCGTGGGGATTCAAATGGGGAACGAGGACAACAGCCCGAAGGTCGCCCGGCAGGCGTTGGTGGTGTTCTTGACGCTGCTGGTGTTCGGCGGGGGCATCTGGCTTGCCAAGGAGCAAATGGGGCAGCGCATCCGCGAGCAGGTACTGGCTCGGCACGCCCAGGAGTTGTACGCCATCTCGCTGGTGCACCAGGTCACGATGGCGGAGTCGGGCGAGTTTTTATTCCTCGAAGATGTTGCCAGTCAGTTAACCGTCTACGGGGCAATCGCCGAATTGAGCGGCGCGCTGGGCATAAGGCTGCACACTTCGGATGGCGAATTCCTTGTTACCTACCCGGAAAACATCTCGGACGGCCAACTTGGCGCCGTTGAACTCGAACAGGCCAAGTTGCTTGTCGCATCGGGCGGGATGAACGAGGCAGCCCAAGCGAAAGATGTTTTTTGGGAGCCACTGCTTGAAGGGGAAACCCCTGACTCGCCGCTGGCCGTCCGCGAGGTCGTGTTGCCGGTCCATGTGGCGGACGAGGAGGTTCTGCTAGGCGTGGTTCAATTCCTCTTTGACGGCTACGACGCGATGGCCGATATCGCGGAACTGGATGCTGGCCTGTTCCGGCAAGGCCTCTTCATTTTCGCCGTGGGTGGAGGCGTCATTTCATTGCTGCTGTCGCTTTCATTTATCCGGCTCAACCGCATTCACCGCTCACTTGTCAGGCGCACGTTCGCCCTTAAGCGTGCCAACCAGGAGTTGGCGCTCTCGAATCGGACCAGTGCGGTGGGAGGCGTGGCGTCGCACCTGATCCACGGACTGCGCAATCCGCTCGCCGGGTTGCGGGCGTTTCTCGACGAAGACCCGGCGTCAACCGGAGACTTGCCAGCAGCCAAGGCGGCGGCCAAGCGGATGGAGGGGATGATCGACAACATCGTCCGCACCCTAGGGGAGAACGCCAGTGATGCCACGTATGAGTTGAGCGTCGAGGAGTTGCTCGAGATTTTCGGGTCGCGAATCGAGCCGACTGCGATCGAGCAGGGCGTGAGACTCCAAGTCAACGGGGCAGGGGGCAGGGAACTGGATAATCGGGAGGGGAACCTGGTTTTGCTGATACTTGAGAACCTCGCGCAGAATGCGATCGAGGCCACGGGCCGCGGAGGTCAGGTCGGCGTTCGCGCTACGGGAGCGGACGGCGTAACCGCATTTGAGGTGAGCGACAACGGCCAAGGTCTGCCGGAGGCGGTGCGGGAGTCGCTGTTTCAGCCCGGCAACACCTCGAAGGAGCAGGGGAGCGGGCTTGGCCTAGCGATCAGCGGGCAGTTGGCCGGGGCGGTGGATGCCGACTTGGCCTTGGCCAAGTCAGACGAAAACGGAACCACGTTCCGCCTCACCTTGGCCAAGCGCGAAGGTTAGCGTACTGCATCGAAGACCTTGGCCAAGCGCTTGAGGGTTGCGCTCATTTGGCCAAGCGGGATCATGTTGGTGCCGTCGCTGGGGGACTTCGTCGGCTCAGGGTGGGTCTCGATGAAAAGCCCGTTGGCCCCCGCCGCGAGCGCCGCCTTGGCCAGTACCGGCGCAAACTCGCCCTGACCCGACGAGCGATCGCCACCGCCTCCGGGTAACTGTTCCGAGTGGGTGGCATCTAACACGACGGGATAGCCTAACGACTGCATGTTAGGGATGGAGCGGATATCCGCGACCAGATTGTTGTTGCCGAAGCTGGAGCCCCGCTCGGTGAGGATGATTTTTTTGTTTCCACAATCGGCCGCCTTTGCGGCGACCTGCTGCATCTCGTTTGGCGAGAGGAATTGGCCCTTCTTGAGATTTACGATCTTACCGGTGCCCGCGGCGGCGGTGACGAGGTCGGTTTGGCGGCAGAGGAAGGCCGGAACCTGCAACACGTCTACCACCTCCGCTGCCCGCTCCGCCTGTTGCTCTGTATGAACATCAGTGACAACGGGTACGCCGACTTTGTCCCGTACCGACGCCAGGATACCAAGCCCTGCATCAAGGCCCGGGCCGCGCCTGGCCTTGGCGGAGGTGCGGTTGGCCTTGTCGAAGCTCGCCTTGAACACGTAGGTGATGCCAAGCGCGGCGCAACTGCGCTTGAGCGACCGGGCAATTTTCAGGCAAAGCGGCCCGGACTCGATGACGCACGGCCCGGAGAACAGGAAAAGTTGTCCCGATTTATTCAGCGATTTCCAGAGGGCGGCGGCGGTCATGTTTGGGGTTAAGCCGCTTGGCCAAGCGGGGGCTTCGGCGAGGGTAACGGGCGGGTGGGCGGTGTCGAGTGAATAGTCAACGCAGTTGCAGCGTGAGGCGCCCGGTCCGTCGCCGAAGGAACAGGCCGCTGCGCCGCACCTGCAACACGTCCAGCTTGATCTTGGCTTGATCGTCGCGCCCATGGAGCTGCCTTGCGGCGGTGACGATGTCGTTAACCTCCCGCCCATCCACCGCGAGCACCACGACGCCCGGCGTGAGCCCGGCCTCATCCGCTGGGGAGTCGTCATCCACCCGGGACACGACCAGCCCGTCAGTCGAATTATGGCCAAGCGCTTGGGCCAGCTCCGGTGTCAGTTCCTCGAGAGAGGCGCCGGTTTTATCGCGAATCAATCCGGCGTTGAAATAGGCGCTCTCCGGGATCAACTTCACGCGGTAGTCGACAAGTTCCCCCTCGCGCCTGACCTCCAGCGAGACGGTTCGGTCACGCCCGAGGTTCAGGAGTCGGTTGGCGAACTCGATAAAGTTCCGGGGCGTATGCCGGTTGATCGATTCGATCCGGTCACCGGCGAGCAAGCCGCCTCGGGCGGCCGGGCTGTCCGGCTCGACGGATGCCAGCGTCAATGGCCGGCTGCCGGGGCGGATGGCTGCGCCAAACCAGTTTCCCTCCAGGAATTCTGGCGTGAAGATGCGCGCGAGCGACTCGTTCACCCGCTTGATCGGGATGGCAAACCCAATTCCCTGTCCCTCCTTGAGCACCGCGACGTTGATGCCGATGATCTCCCCGTCGAGGTTGATCAACGGGCCACCGCTGTTGCCTGGGTTGATTGAGGCGTCGGTCTGGAGCCAGTCGGGGATGTCCAGCTTGTTGCCGCCAGTCTTGGCGCGACGGCTTTTCGAGCTGAGGATGCCGCGGCTGACCGAACCACCCAAGCCGAACGGGTTCCCCAGAGCCAGCACGGTTTCGCCCAGCAACAGGTCGTCGTTGTCGGCAAAAGTGGCCGTGGTGAAGGTTTCATCAGCATCCTTCGGGATGATTTTAAGCAGGGCGATGTCCGTAGTGAGGCTCCCGGCGACGGCTTCCGCCCGGTATACCTTGGCCTCGTCGGAGCCGTCACTGATCTTGATCCAGATTTCGTCCGCGTCCTTGACGACGTGGACGTTGGTTAGCACGTAGCCGGACGAATCAACCACGACCCCTGACCCGGCACTCTCCTCCGGCGGCAACTCCTGCGCGTACGGCGCCCAGTTGTCACGCCACCAGTCGTAATAGTAGCGCACCCGCTGTACCCGCGTCTTGGTGGCAATGTTGACCACGCTTGGCATGACCCGGCCGACTGCCTCGACCACCGTGTCTCGGCGGGGCGAATCGTCCGCTTGGCCAAGCGCGGTCAGGCAGAGAGCCAAGCCGATGGCGGTAGTCCCGATTTTGCTGTTCCTTCCCTGTGTCGGCATAAAAACAACTTCGACAGAACCTCCCGGCAAGATGTTCATCCTGGCTTTACGCCATTTCTGGGACAACTTATCCACAATTTGAGCAATAGGCTTGACGGTTGCGCCGGTTTTGCTTCGAATTACGCCCATGACTTTTCGTCTGCTTTTGCTGTGTGTGGCTTCCTCGATAGCTGCCGTTTCTGTCGGCTGCATCAGTACGCCCCAGGGAAACAAATTCGGGGTGCCTGGCATCCGGGACACCGTGATCAGCCGTTACGAGCGCCCGAAGGATCAGGTGCTCAATTCCGCCCGGGAAGTCCTCTCGCGCACTGGGACCTTAACGGGCGATGACGTGGTGAACAACGCCGTTTCGGCCAAGATCGATAACCGCAGTGTGTGGGTGACCGTAGCCGAGGTGGAGCCGCTTGTAACCGAGGTCAAGGTTCGTGTCCGTTCCTCCCGGGGAACCGGCGACCTCGCCATGGCCGCAGAGATCGACAAACAGATCGCGCTTGGCCTGATCGTCACGCCTTAATCAGCTTTTCAGGCCGATATCCTCCTCGTAACTACCGAGTTGCAGCTTGGTGGTCTTCCGATTTGCGCCCCGCAACTCGATGTTGAGGTATGAAATCCGCTGTTGTGCCCGCGCCGCCGGAGCGGCCTTCGGATCCAATGCAATGACCCGCTCCAGAGTGGCGCGTACCGTCTTGTACGACTCGCCGCTCTTGACCTGAATATCTGCGATCTTGTTCAGCCAAGCCGTCTTTTGGTGGATCGTCGTCCCCGGCAGGGCCAACAGGTGGTCATACTGCTCGGCAGCTTTCGCTGGCTGGTTCGCGTGATCGAGATACAGCGCCGCCAACTCTTCGCGGTTGCCGACTGAGTCGGGATGTAACGTGACCCGGCGCAGGTAGTTGGCCAGTGACTTGTCGCCGGCTTGCTGCTGGTTCGTCTCGATGGCCTTTGGCAATTCCAGCGGACTGGTGAAGTCATCCTTCCCTGCCGACTCCTCGACAAGTTTCTGGTACGACTCATTGAAATCGACGACTGCGGCTTCGGTTTCCTCCGACGAGTCGAGGCTAGCGAGTCGCTGCGCAGCGAATTGTGCCGCCTGCGATTCCGGCAACGCCTCCTGGATTTGGCGCAACGTCCGCCGAGCCGCATCGGGGTCACCGGCCACCGCCAATTGCCAATCCGCCATCTTGTTCAGCGCCACGGGGAGCCGGTAGCTCAGCTGTTCCTCACCCTCAATGGCCTCCTGCAGGGTCTCAGTCGCCGCCTCCAAGTCGCCCAGGTTTTCGGCCTGAATGGATGCCTTGAACATCAAGCCTTCGAAATTGCCCGGATGTTTTGTTAATTCCTCGTCAACAGCCTCGACTGCTTCCACGTATTGACCCCGGTTACGCCGTGCATTGGCGACGCCATATTCCGGCTTGTTGTATGATATGCGGGAATCCCCCGTCAGCGCATTGGTGATCGGTGATGCCATCCATTCACTTATTTCGGGAGTCCACCACAACGCCATAATAACCGAGCCGGGCAGCAGCAGGAAAAGGAACACAACAAGCAACGAACCACGGTCATTCGCCATGATCGTGGCGTAGATCATAAAGACAACCATCGCCAAGGTGACAGACCATTTCACGATCACCTTGACGGGGTTGTTGTCCGGGTTTTTTACCTGTTTGCGAATGATATAAACCACCACCGCAGCCAACACCCCGTACACGAGTATTGCCCAGTAAACGCGCCCCATCGTGGATTGCAGCAACAGGCTCATTTCAGGTGAAAGTGAAGGCGGCTCCGCACCCGGGTCGCGGTGTCGCGCATCTCCATCTCGTCCACCTGCCAGCGGCCATCCTTCTTGGTGAGGCCCTTCACGGAGAACCGCTTAACCGGCTTGGCTTCGTCGGTGTAAATGTCAGCAAGCAGGATGCCGCCGGTTTTCTGGTCGACCCAAGAGACCACCCGGTGGTAGCCGCCCTTGGCCGGGTTGGGGTTCCGGCTCTCAAGCACGTGGCATAAACGGCTCTTTCGCCGTTGGGTTTTGAGGACGGATTGGCTTGGCCAGTGAAGGAAATCCATCCCAAGGTCGGCGATCGTAAATGAGGAATCAGCCAAGCCGGAGTAGATTTTAGCACCCTCGGCAGGGTGGCCGTTGTGTTCGTACCGGTTCGCTTGGCCAAGCGCGTAATGCACACGCCATTGATCATCAACCGCGCCTTCCCGCTTGGCCAAGCAGGTGAGTGACCATTGTGCTTCGTCCGTCTTGTCAATACGGATGACAACCCGAGTCTTGTTCCGTTTCCGCTCGCGGTTAATGACCTCCATGGTGGCGGGGAACTCAGCGTTTTTCTCCGGAAGCAGTTCCCGAATCGCCCTTGCCAATTGACGGCCATCCGGCAGTGGCTCCGCTGCCGACAACCGCCCAAAGCCAAGCAGCACGATCACCGTGAGCATCCGGACAACGCGGCAAGCTGGATTAACCTTGTTCATCAGCACTCACTTCCTTGACAAATCACCGATCGTGATTATTCATGGTTTTCAATATATTTACTTGGCGTACTCCACAAACCGGTTTTCCCGGACCATCGTCACGCGGATGTGGCCCGGGTACTGCAGTTCGTCCTCGATCTTGCGCGCCACCTTGCGCGCGAGGTCGTAGCTTTCGTCGTCGCTGATCTTTTTCGGGTTCGCGATGATGCGCAGCTCGAGCCCGGCCTGCACCGCGTAACACTTTTCCACCCCGTCAAATGATGCCCCGATCCGCTCCAAGTTCTTGAACCGCTGCAGGTACGAGGTCATCGTCTCCGAACGCGCCCCGGGGCGGGAGGCGCTGATGGCATCGGCGGCGCTGACAAGAATCCCCCAGATGAAGTCGTACGGCACCTCGCCATGGTGTGACGCGACCCCGTTGACGACATCGTCCGGCTCCTTGTTGCGCTTCAGGAAATCCGCTCCGACGATGGCGTGCGGTCCCTCAACCTCTTCCGACATCGCCTTGCCAATATCGTGAAGCAGGCCTATCCGCTTGGCCTTGGCGATGTCCAGCCCCATTTCACCCGCCAACAATCCCATCAGGTGAGCGACTTCGACGGAGTGCGCCAGGACGTTCTGTGAATAGCTGCTCCGGAATCGGAGTTTGCCCAGCACGGTGAGTACCTCCTGGCTGAGCGTTCGGACGCCGGCTCGTTGAGCTGCCTCTTCGCCGACGTTGACCAGGTTGTAATTGTTCTCCTCCGTGACTTTGTTCACGACCTCCTCGATTCGGGTGGGATGAATCCGGCCGTCCTTGACGAGGCGAGCCATCGATTCCCGGGCGATCTCGCGCTTGATGGGGTCGAAACCGGAAAGCACGACGGTGTTGGGTGTGTCGTCAATCAGGACTGTCACGCCGGTGGCCGACTCGAAGGCGCGGATGTTGCGCCCCTCTCGGCCGATGATGCGCCCCTTGATTTCTTCGTCGCCGTTCAGCGTGATCGTGGCCGTGGTGGCCTCGTAGGTATGTTCGCCGGCGTACCGCTGGATCGCCAGCCCGATGATCCGCCGCGCCTTTTCCTCCGCATGATCCTTCGCGTCGTCGACGATGGCCCGGGAGATTTGGCCCGCCTCCATCTTGGTCTCGTCGCCGATGATTTCAAAAAGCCGATCCTTGGCTGCTTCCGCACCCAGCCCGGCGAGTTCCCCCAGCGCCTGTTTGTGCTTCTCGATCAACTGCGCCGCTGTTTCCTGTTTTTCCCCGAGGTCGGATTCAAGCTGATTGAGCGCGTCCTGTTTTTGGTTCAGTTGCTTCTCGTTCTCGAGCAGAGACTGGAGTTGGCGATCAAGAAGCGACTCCCGTTCCTCAAGGCGTTTTTCACGCTGGCGAATCTCCTCGCTCTCTGCGCCGATCGCGTTCTCGATCTCCCCCCGCAACCGGTTGGTTTCCTCGCGGGTCAGCATTCGAGCGCTGCGGGTCAGCACCTCGGCCTCGCGCCGGGAATGTTCCTTAAGGGATGACTCGGTGTTTTGCAGCGCGTGACGAATCTGCCGCTTTTGGTCTTTCCGAATCCAGACCAGCGCAACGATCACGACCACGACCAAAAGGCCCAACAACCAAGGCTCTGCTGCTGCCAGGAATTGCATTGATTTTTTAAGCGGGCGGGGGGATCAGCCAGCCGCTGGGTGTGGCGATCATGTCCATTTTGACATCATGCTTCTCCACCGGCACGTCACGACGCACTTGCTCATCGAGGCAGACACCGCATTTCGCGGCCGGGATACCGGCCAAGAGTCGGTCGAAAAAACCTCCCCCACGGCCGAGTCTGCCGCCAAGGCGGTCGAAGGCTACCCCGCCAACAACGGCCAAGTCGAGTTGCATCGTATCCATTATCGGGCTGTCTTCTGGAGGCTCTAGTATGTCGAATTTGCCCAGGACAAGGTTGTTCAAGTGAGTCAACGCGCAAGCCTCGTACGACTCTGTTTTTGGTGAATAACGGGGTAGAGCGATTTTTTTGCCACTTCTCAATCCGTTGATCAGCAATTGGTTAAGATCCAATTCTCCTGGGATTGCCATGTAGAGCATCGCTTGGCCTGCCTCCCGCCAAGCGGCCGACTCGAGGATGAGGCGACAGACGGCTTCTGAAGCCGCCTCCACTTGGCCAGGGTGGAAGCCGCCTGAGGCCAAGCGTACCTCCTTCCGGGCCGTGCGCTTGGCCAAGCGCGCCTCACTGTTCGTCCCCGATTCGTTCATCGTTCAACTTCGCGAAATGCTCCCGCCAATAATCGACCCGGGCCTTGATCTTCTTTTCCACGCCCTGCTCGGTTGGTTCGTAAAACCGGCGCTTGGCCCCGAGATAATCCTGCGGGACGAAGTGCCCCGGGAAATCATGCGCGTATTTGTATCCCTTGCCGTGGCCCAGTTTCTTTGCACCGGCGTAATGCGAATCCTTAAGGTGGCTTGGCACCGGGATGGTCTTGCCGGAGCGGACATCCGCCAACGCGGCGTCGATCGCCTTGATGACGCTGTTGCTCTTGTTTGCGCCGGCAATGTAAATGGCCGCCTCGGCGATTGGGATGCGCGCCTCCGGCCAACCGATGAATTCGGCAGCCTGGTACGCCGCATTAGCCAGGACCAACGCCATGGGGTCGGCCAGGCCTACGTCCTCGGCGGCGTGAATAACGATGCGACGGGCAATAAATCGGGGATCCTCCCCGGCATGGATCATCTTCGCCAGCCAATACAGCGTCGCGTCGACGTCGCTCCCGCGCATCGACTTGATGAAAGCGGAGATCGTGTCGTAATGCGCATCCTCGTCGCCGTCGTACACCACCGCCTTTTTCTGGATACACTCCTCGGCCACCTGCAGGGTGATGCGGATCACGCCGTCGGCATTCGGCGGGGTTGTCAACGCGGCGATCTCGATCGAGTTCAGCGCCTTGCGCGCGTCGCCGTCGGACACTCTCGCCAGATGCTCAAGCGCCCCGGGCTCGGGCACGCATTTCAAGTGGCCCAAGCCGCGCTCCTCGTCGTCTAGGGCGCGCTCAATCAAGCCGGCGATCGCCTCCTGAGAGATCGGCTCCAATTCAAAAACCTGTGACCTCGATACCAGCGGCGAGTTCACGAAGAAAAATGGGTTGTGAGTGGTCGCGCCGATCAGGCGCACAGTGCCGTTCTCGACATCCGGCAGAAGGGTGTCCTGCTGCGACTTGTTGAACCGGTGTATCTCGTCGATGAACAGTAGCGTGGTCGCCCCGGAGTTGGCCAAGCGGTTGGCCGCGCTTGCCAGCACGCGGCGCATATCAGCGACATTCGACTCCACGCCGCTCAGTCGCTCGAAACGGCTCTGGGTCTGCAGGGCGATAATCTGCGCCAGGCTCGTCTTACCGGTGCCCGGCGGGCCAAAAAAAATCAGAGACTGGATGCGGTCGGCCTCAATGGCGCGGCGCAGCAACTTGCCCGGCGCGAGAATGTGTTCCTGGCCGACATACTCATCCAGCGTGCGCGGACGCATCCGCGCGGCCAGAGGCTGATACGCTTCGGTTTGCGGCGACCCGCCGTCCGGGTCTTTCCCCGGCCCCGGCTTGCCTTGGTCTTGTGAAAACAGGTCGCCACTCACGTCAGGAGCAGGGTAGCAACCGGC